>NZ_JBIWJF010000013.1:119756-131036 GCF_044764985.1 Kitasatospora sp. NPDC093550 | reverse complement strand
GGGCGCGACTCGCCCGCTCGCCGGTGACCCGTCGCTCGGGGCGGGACTCGCCCGCTCGCCGGTGACCCGTCGCTCGGGGCGGGACTCGCCCGCTCGCCGGTGACCCGTCGCTCGGGGCGGCGGTCGACTACCGCCTCAGAACTTGTTCTTGGGCGTCAGGCCGAGCGACATCCCGGAGAGGCCGCGCTGGCGGCCGCCGAGCTTGCCGGCCACCGCGCGCAGGGCGGCGCCGGCCGGGGAGTCGGGTGCGGCGAGCACGACCGGGCGGCCGTCGTCGCCGCCCTCGCGCAGCCGCACGTCGATCGGGATCGAGCCGAGCACCGGGACGGTCGCGCCGACGGTGCGGGTGAGGGCGTCCGCGACGGTCTGGCCGCCGCCGGTGCCGAACACGTCGATCATCTCGTCGCAGTGCGGGCACGGCATGCCGGACATGTTCTCGATCACGCCGACGATCTTCTGGTGGGTCTGCACCGCGATGGTGCCGGCCCGCTCGGCCACCTCGGCGGCGGCCATCTGCGGGGTGGTGACGATCAGGATCTCCGCGTTGGGGACCAGCTGGGCCACCGAGATCGCGATGTCGCCGGTGCCGGGCGGCAGGTCCAGCAGCAGCACGTCCAGGTCGCCCCACCAGACGTCGGCGAGGAACTGCTGGAGCGCGCGGTGCAGCATCGGGCCGCGCCAGACCACCGGGGCGTTGCCCGGGGTGAACATGCCGATCGAGATGACCTTCACGCCGTTCGCCTGCGGCGGCATGATCATGTCCTGGACCTGGGTCGGCCGGCCCTCGACGCCCAGCATGCGCGGCACGCTGTGGCCGTAGATGTCGGCGTCCACGACGGCGACCTTCAGGCCGTCCGCGGCCATCGCGGCCGCCAGGTTGACCGTCACCGAGGACTTGCCGACGCCGCCCTTGCCGGAGGCGACGGCGTAGACGCGGGTCAGCGTGCCCGGCTTGGCGAACGGGATCTCCCGCTCGGGGGCGCCGCCGCGCAGCAGCTGGGAGAGCTCCTTGCGCTGCTCGTCGCTCATCACGTCGAGCTCGACCTCGACACCGGTCACGCCGGCGACCTTGCCGACCGCCTCGCGGACCCGGGTGACGATGGTGTCGCGCATCGGGCAGCCGGAGACCGTCAGGTAGACCGCGACGCGCACCGCGCCGCCCTCGGCGATCTCGACCGATTTCACCATGCCGATCTCGGTGATCGGACGGTTGATCTCCGGGTCGTTGACGGTCGCCAGCGCCTGGCGTACGGAGTCCTCCGTGACGCCGGCCGCGACCTCTGTCTCGTTGGCCATGCCTTGATGGTACGGCGCCGACGGATGCCCTTAACCCGCCGGTAGCGTGCCGCCGGTCACAGCGACTCGGAGGCCTCCCGGCGCTCCTCGATCTCCCGGAGCAGCGACTGCAGTTCCGAGCGGATGAAGTCGCGGGTGGCGACCTCGCCGAGCCCGTGCCGCAGGGCCGCGACCTCGCGGGTCAGGTACTCGGTGTCCGCGATGTTGCGGTCGCTGCGGGCCCGGTCCTGCTCCATGTTGACCCGGTCCCGGTTGTCCTGGCGGTTCTGCGCGAGCAGGATCAGCGGGGCCGCGTACGAGGCCTGCAGCGACAGCGCCAGGGTCAGGAAGATGAACGGGTACTCGTCGAAGCGCACGGTCGCCGGCAGCAGGGTGTTCCACGCTATCCAGACGACGACCACCACCGTCATCCAGACGATGAACCGCCCGGTGCCGAGGAAGCGGGCGATCCGTTCGGACAGGACGCCGAAGGCCTCCGGGTCGTAGGAGGGCAGTGACAGCAGGCCGGGGCGGGCGGTGCGCGGCTGGTCGAGCCGGGCGCGGCCGGTGCCGGCGATCGGGGAGGTCTCCGGCCGGCGTTCACGGGCGCCCTCGCGGGTGCGCAGTTCGCGCAGCCGGCGCAGCTGCCGCAGCTCGCCCTGCAGGCGCCGGCGCGCGGAGTCGTCCGGCCGGCCGTTGCGGTCACCGTCCACCGGTCACCCCTTCCCAATCGTCGTGCCGGGCGTCGTCGGCGTGCAGCGCGGCGTCGCGCCAGTCGTCCGGCAGCAGGTGGTCGAGCACGTCGTCGACGGTGACCGCGCCGAGCAGGTGGTCCGCCTCGTCCACGACCGGCGCGGCGACCAGGTTGTAGGTCGCCAGGTAGCTGGTGATCAGCGACAGCGGGGTGTCCGGCGGCAGCGGGTCCAGGTCGTCGTCCACCAGCGAGCCGACCAGGACGTACGGGGGCTCGCGCAGCAGCCGCTGGAAGTGCACGGTGCCCAGGTAGCGGCCGGTCGGGGTCTCGCTCGGCGGGCGGCAGACGAAGACCTGCGCGGCGAGCGCCGGCTTGTGGTCGCTGACCCGGACCCGGGCCAGCGCCTCGGCGACCGTGGCGTCCGGCTCCAGGACGATCGGCTCGGTGGTCATCAGACCGCCGGCGGTGTCCTCCTCGTAGGTCAGCAGGCGGCGCACCGGTGCGGCCTCGTCCGGCTCCATCAGCTGGAGCAGCCGCTCGGCCTCCTCGCCGGGCAGCTCGGAGAGCAGGTCGGCGGCGTCGTCCGGGTCCATCGCCTCCAGGACGTCGGCGGCGCGCTCCTCCTTCAGCTTGCCGATGATCTCGACCTGGTCGTCCTCGGGCAGCTCCTCCAGGACGTCGGCCAGCCGCTCGTCGTCCAGCGCGGCGGCCACCTCGGCCCGGCGCTTGGCGGAGAGGTGGTGCAGCATGCTGGCGAGGTCGGCGGGGCGCAGCTGGTCGAAGGTGGCGAGCAGGTTGGCGGCGCCCTGGTCCTGCTCGGGCAGCGCGAAGCCGGTGACGTCCTGCCAGTCCAGGGTGAGCCGCTCACCCTTGCCCTTGCGCAGCCGTCCGGCCCGGCCGACCTGCACGAAGACCTTGCTGATCTCCCACTCGCGCAGCCGGGTCTGCACCATGCCGACGTCCAGCACGGTGACCTCCTCACCGGTCTTGGACCAGGTGACGGTGCGGTCCAGCAGTTCGGCGAGCACCAGGGTCTCGGAGGGCCGCTGCTCGAAACGGCGCAGGTTGATCACGCCGGTGGTGAGCACCTGGCCGGACTCCAGGCTGGTCACCCGGGTCATCGGCAGGAAGATCCGGCGCCGTCCGACCACCTCGACCACCAGGCCGAGCACGCGCGGCGGGCGCCCGCCGAGGCGCAGCGAGACGACCACGTCCCGGACCCGGCCGACCTGGTCGCCGTTCGGGTCGAAGACCGCGATGGCGGACAGATGGGAGATGAAGACCCGGGTGCCTGGCCCTGCCATGGACTCCCTCGACTCGCTCGACGCCGTGCGGGGTGCGCCGGGGCGCACTCGCGGCCAAATCTACCCGCGAGCGCGGGGCCCGGCCCGACGAGGCACGGTAGTGGTCCGAGGCGTCCCGGGCGTGAACCTTTAACGGCGCTTGAACAGCAGTTTGGGCAGGCCGGCCGGGATCGGGCGGCGGGTGGTGGCCGGGGTGGGCATCGGTGCGGCGGCGTGCGAACCGTCCGGCATCGCGCCCGGGCGCTCGGTGAGCGGGCCGGCGGGCTCCAGCCGCAGCACCCGGCACTCGCGGGCCCAGCGCTCGGTGATCGCGTCGGTGTCGGGCGCGTTCAGCCGCTTGCCCTTGAGTTCCTCGACCGCGCCCAGCCAGGCCTCGCCGCCGGGCGCGAGTTCGACCACCCGGGTGTTCCAGCCGGTCAGCCGGCCGCCCTTGTCCTTGCTGCGGACGGTCACCACGGCCCCGGTGCCGGCGGCCAGGCCGTGCAGCGGCTGCTCGCCGCCCTCGCCGACCACCACGACCGCGCCGTCGTGCCAGGCGTGCCACAGCGGGCGGGCCTGCTCCTGACCGTCCGCGCGCACCCAGAGCAGCCCGGACTTCTTCGCGGCCTCCTCCAGCAGGGCCTGGTCGAGGAAGGCGTCGGCGGTCGCGGCGGCGGGCGTACGGTCCATGGCCGACAGCGTACGGGTTTCCGGCGGCTTCCCGCCCGCCCCGTCCACGGGATGTCTCAGCCCCCGGGCGACAGTTCCATTGTGGCGTCACGGGCCTTACCGTATGACCGCCCCACCCATTCGCGACCAGCAGAGGAGCGCCGTGCCCGCCGCCCGGCCCGCGACCGCCCCCGCCCCCGCCACCACCACCGTCGGATCGCGGCCGACGCACCCGCTCCCCACCCTCGACCTGCTGCTGCTCGCCGTCTCGATCGGCGGCATCTCGCTGTCCGGTCCGCTGATCAGCGCCACCGCCGCGCCCGCCCTGGCGATCGCCTTCTGGCGCAACGTCATGTCGGTCGGCGTCCTCGGGCCGTACGCGCTGTTGCGCCACCGCGCCGAGCTGCGCGGGATCGGCCGGCGGGCGCTGCTGCTGGCGGTCGCGGCCGGGGCGCTGCTCGGGGTCCACTTCGCGCTCTGGATGCCCAGCCTGCGGATGACCTCGGTGGCCTCCGCCACCGCCCTGGTCACCACCACCCCGCTGTGGACCATCCTGCTGATGCGGCTGATGGGCGTCCGGGCGCCCCGGGCGGTCTGGCTGGGCACGGTCGTGGCGTTCGCCGGTGTGCTGGTGCTGACCGGGGTCGACCTCTCGCTCTCCCCCCGCGCGCTGCTCGGCGACGCGCTCGCCCTCGGCGCCGGGCTGGCCGCGGCCGGGTACATGCTGCTGGGCGCCGAGGTCCGCAAGACCGTCAGCACGACCGCGTACACCCTGGTCTGCTACGCCACCACCGCGGTGGTCCTGCTCGGGATCTGCCTGGTCGCCGGGACGCCGATGACCGGGTGGCCGGCCGGGGTGTGGTGGCAGATCGTGCTGCTGATGGTCGCCGCCCAGCTGCTCGGCCACTCGCTGAGCAACCGGGTGGTGCGCAACCTCGGCCCGTCGATCACCTCCACCGCGATCCTGCTGGAGACCCCGGGAGCGGCGCTGATCGCGGCCCTCTGGCTGGGCCAGTGGCCCCCGGCGGCCGCCTACCCGGCGGTGGTGCTGATCCTGCTCGGGCTGGTGCTGGTCGCCCGCGGCGGGCGCCGGTAGCGGTCAGAGCCAGCCGTTGCGGCGGAAGCCCCGGTACATCCCGACGCAGATCAGCACGATCGCGCCGAGCACCATCGGGTAGCCGTACTTGTGGTGCAGCTCGGGCATGTACTCGAAGTTCATGCCGTAGACGCCGGTGATCATGGTGGGCACCGCGAAGATCGCCGCCCAGGCGGTGATCTTGCGCATGTCCTCGTTCTGGGCGACCGAGACCTGCGCCAGATTGGCCTGCAGCAGCGAGTTCAGCAGCTCGTCGAAGCCGTGCACCTGCTCGGCGACCCGCGCCAGGTGGTCGGCGACGTCCCGGAAGTACTTCTGGATGTCCGGGTCCACCAGCCGCTGCAGCGGCTCGGACAGCTGCTGCATCGGACGCAGCAGCGGCACCACGGCGCGCTTGAACTCCAGCACCTCGCGCTTGAGTTGGTAGACGCGCCCGACGTCGGCGCTGCGGCCGCCCTTGGCCGAGAAGACGCCGTACTCGATCTCGTCCACGTCGTTCTGCAGCCGCTCGGCGACCAGCAGGTAGTTGTCCACGACGTGGTCGGCGATCGCGTGCAGCACCGCCGCCGGGCCCTTGGCGAGCAGCCCGGCCTCGTCCGCGTCCGCCTCCAGGCGGTGGCGCAGCTCCTGCAGCGAGCCGTGGCCGCCGTGCCGGACGGTGATCACGAAGTCCCGCCCGGCGAACACCATCAGCTCGCCGGTGTCCACCACCTCGCTGGTGGGCGTGAGCTGGTCGTGCTCGACGTAGCGGATGGTCTTGAAGACGGCGAACAGCACGTCGTCGTAGCGCTCGACCTTGGGCCGCTGGTGCGCGTGCACCGCGTCCTCGACCGCGAGCGGGTGCAGGCCGAAGCGCTGGGCGATCCCCTCGAACTCGGCCTCGGTCGGCTCGTGCAGCCCGATCCAGCTGAACGAGCCCTCGCCGTCCGGGAGTTGCTGCTCGGCCTTGACCCGGCGGGCGGCCTCGCGCGGGCTGCAGGCCTCGCCCTTGCGCTTGCCGTGCTGGTAGACCGCGCAGTCCACGACCGCCGAGGAGGCGTCCTCGGTCAGGACGTCGTACACCCCGGCCGCGCCGCGGCGGCGGTTGGTGCGGACGGCGGCACGCAGGCTGTTGATCATCGACATGGCAGGCTCCCAGGGGCAGGGAGCCGTCGCAATGCGGCGCGGATGAAGAAACGTTCGGCCGCGGTACGACGGCGAAGAACACCGGTGAAGGGGGACGAAAGTGCTCTCCCGGCCGGTCCGTCCGCCGTGAGGCCTGCGCCTGGGCTACCGCGGCTGATTCAGCCGATCGGGCCTGCGGGGCGCGGGGTACGGGGAAGTCGGGGCCGGGCAGAGCTGCCGGTACTGCATGGTCGGCCGGTATCCACCGCAACCACCTCCTTCGCGCCGCCGCCCCGGGACGGAAGCATCCCGGTGGCCAGTCGCTCACCCTAACATCTGACCGGCCATCGACGCCGAGGGGTTCCCAAGGCTTTACGGCTCCTTGACGAGTCGCTGCACCGGCCGCCCGCACACGGCCCGCTGACCCCGGCGGGTTACGCTCACCGGCATGGCCCACGACTTCCCGCTCTTCGGCGACCCCCACGGCGGCAGCTCCCCGGAGCTCTCCCGGGAGGCGGTGCTGGCCGCCGTCGAGGCCCGGCTGATCTCCACCTTCGGCGAACCGAGCGGCCGCGCCGCGGTCACCTTCCTCGGCACCGACCGGATCGAGGTGCTGCGCTTCGGGCCGGACGCCGAGGGCCTGGTGCGGTACGCGACGCTCGGCATGGCCGCCGCGCCGATGGCCGACCCGACCGCCGTGGTGGCGGACCAGCTGCGCGGCCCGCGCGCCGAACTGGTGCTGACCGTCCGCGGCGGGCACGACAGCGTGCTGCGCAGCCTGGCCACCTTCGCCGCGACCCCGCAGGTCGAGGGCCTGGTGGTGGCTCCGGGCGGCTCGCTGGACCTGGGCGCCCCGCTCTGGGACGGTGCGCCCTTCACCTCGGTGCTGGCCGCCGAGCCGGGCGGCCTGGTCGAGGACCTCGAACTGGCCGAGCCGGCCGAGCCGGTCCGCTTCCTGCCGCTGCTGCCGATGACGCCCAACGAGGCCGGTTGGAAGCGGGTGCACGGCGCGGCCGCGCTCCAGGAGCGCTGGCTGAACCAGGGCACCGACCTGCGCGACCCGCAGCGCCGGGGCGTCCGGCTGGACTGACGGCCGCTCAGGCGGCGCCTATGCGGAACCGAGCGGTGCCCGAGCGCGGCCCGAGCGGTGCCCGAGCGAGCCTCCGGCAGGCCGGCTGGTGCCCTTCCGGCTCCACCCGGGCGTGCAGGGCGTGACCGCACGCCCGTGCCGCGCCCCGTACGCCGGAGCGCGGCGGCCCGAGCCTCAGCGCTCGATCGGCTTCGCGCCGGTGGCCTGTGCCAGCAGCGCCTCGTACACCGCCGGATCGGTGGTGTGCTCGCCGAGCCGGACGGTCTTGCGGGTGCCGTGGTAGTCACTGGAGCCGGTGACCAGCAGACCGAGCTCGCCGGCCAGGCCGCGCAGCCGGGCCCTGGTCTCCTCGTCGTGGTCGGTGTGGTCGACCTCCAGCGCGGCCAGCCCGGCCGCCGCGAGTTCGGCGATCACCCCGTCCGGCACGGTCCGCCCGCGCTTGACCGCGCCCGGGTGCGCGAAGACCGGCACCCCGCCGGCCGCCCGGACCAGCCGGACCGCCTCGATCGGGTCGGTCTCGTGCTTGCGGACGTCCGCGCGGCCGCCGTTGGCCAGCCACTCGGCGGTGAAGGCGTCCGAGACGGTGGCCACCACGCCCGCCTCGACCAGCGCGCTGGCGATGTGCGGCCGCCCCACCGAGCCGGCGCCCGCGATCCGCTGCACCTGCTCCCAGCTGACGTCCGCGCCGAGTTCCCGGCAGCGTTCGACGATCGCCCGCCCGCGCCGGAAGCGGTCGGTGCGCACCAGCTCCCGCTCGGCCGCGAACCGCGGCTCCTCGGGGTCGAACAGGTACGCCAGCAGGTGCATGCTCACGCCGTCCACGACGCAGGACAGCTCCGCGCCCGGGACGACGGTCAGCCGGGCGCCGTCGGGCAGCGCGTGCACCGCCCGGGCGGCCTCGGCGTGGCCGGCCACGGTGTCGTGGTCGGTGAGCGCCACGACGTCGAGGCCCGCGGCGACGGCCGCGGCGACCAGTTCGGCCGGGCTGTCGGTGCCGTCGGAGGCGTTGCTGTGGGCGTGCAGGTCGATGCGCACGGGTCGGCTCCTGGAGGCTCGTGGGTGCCGCCCAGGATAGGCCGTCGGGGTGGCGGTCAGCCGAGCAGCCGGGGCGAGAGCGCCCCGCAGGGCAGCAGGTCCAGCTCGGCGCCGGCCTCGCGCAGATCGGTGAGCACCAGTTCGTCGTACATCACCAGCGCGGACTGCTCGGGCCAGGCGACCGCCCAGAGCCAGAGCCCGCGGGCCTCGCCGACGAACACCGCGCGGTCGGCCGGGGCGTCCGGGACGTGGAACATCGGGGTGGGCCGCCCGGCGGCCATCAACTTGGCGTCGGCGGGCTTGTAGAGGCCGACGGAGTCGCCCGGGTCCGGCCCGGGGAGCCCGGCGTAGCGGGCGCCGAGGCCGACCCCCAACTCCTCGGCGACCAGCACCAGCTCGCCGAAGCCGCCGAGCGGCGCCGGGCCGGAGCAGGCGACGGCGGTCGCCCGGGCGCCGGAGACGTCGTCGCCGACGTGGGCGATGCCGGTGTAGAGCCAGCCGACCGGGAGCGGCCAGGGCAGCCAGACGGGGACCTGTGAACGGGCGACGGCGACGCCGAGGGCTTCGACACTCGGGGGCAGCACGGGCTGCATCGGGTGCACGGCTCCGTGCCGGTCGCACTGCCAGGTGTCTGAGAACAGACCGGGGGCGCGGACCCGACCGGCGCACCTCGGGCAGCTTGGCTCGCCCCTCATAGCCGACAACGCTCCTCCCTCCGGCCCCGCCGCGTCAAGGACGATCACCCGTACGGAGGGCTCGGCGGCACCTGTCGGTGGCGGACGCCCGGCCGACTCCGGATGGGCGCGGCGCGGGGGGTTCCCGTTGGGGGATGTCCCGTGACGGGCGGCGGCAAACGTCGGGGAGCCGACCCCGGACGCACTGACGCCCCGTCATCGGCGATCGCGGTGACGGGGCGTCAGTCGGGTATCGGAACGTCCGGATCGGACGATCCCGGCTCGTCGGCGGCGGGTGAGGGCTCCCGGTCGGAGCCGCCGCGCGGGGTCAGACGGTCGGGCACGGCCGGATGAGCAGGCGTTCGCCGGTGCGGGCGGCGGCCTGGACGTGCTCGCGCACGGTCGCGGCGTCGGCGATCAGGCGGTCGGTGGCGGAGCCGTTGGCGTCGTCCAGCCGGACGATCTCGAAGCGCATGGTCTTCGTCATGGGCGTCTCCTTTCCTTGCCCCGCGGAGCGGGGCTCTTGCGGCTGAGTCGGTATCAGCCCTTTCGGGGTCTTGCGGGACCGGCGAAGCGGCCGGAGCGGGCGGGTCGTACGTGCGGCGGTCTGCTGCGGCAAGGGCTCCCCCTGCTTGCCTGGTGCGTCCAGTGCCTCGTGAACCACGGTGTCGTGGCGGTGCTACCGGGCCGTTGCCCGTCCGTGAAGTCCAGGTTTCGGGTGATGTACCTCGGCGTCGAGACCGACGATGATTCCCGGACAGAATCAAAGATTACCGTAACTAACGACTTTTGTCCCGTGGTGAAGCCGGTCGACGTTCCGGAAGTGGTGCAGACCACTTCCGGCGGGGTGCTTCGACGAGGGCCGATCAGGCCCGTGGGCGGTGGCCGGTCAGGCCCAGAAAGCGGTCAGGGCCTCGGCGGTGGCGGCCGGCTGCTCGGCGTTGGGGGAGTGGCCCGCGTCCGCGACCACCACCCGGTGGGCCCCCAGGCGCTCGGCCATCGCGGTCTGCTCCGGGACCGGCCAGGCGTAGTCCCGCACCCCGGAGAGCACCAGCACCGGCAGCCCGGCGGTGGCGGCGGCCAGCTCGGCCACCCGGTCCGGCGCGGCGATCAGATGGCCCCCGGTGACGGACAGCGACTGCGGCACATTGGCCAGCCAACGGCGGTGCAGGAACTCGGCGACCTCGGGCTCCAGGTTCGGCACCGGCTGTCCGCTGTCGGCCTCCATCTGCCGCATGACCTGCCAGATCTCCTCCAGGCCCATCACCTGCAGCGCGTCCAGCAGCAGCTTGGTGCGGGCCGCCTCGGCCGGGTCGATCGCGCCCGGCCCGGTGGACACCAGGGTCAGCGACCGCCACGGCAGCGGGCCGTCCGCGGCCGCGGCGAGCACCGCCTCGCGCGCCACCTGGCCGCCGAAGGAGTGCCCCACCAGGTGCAGCGGGCCGCCGTCCGCCGCCAGCGCCCCGGTGAGCGCCCGGACGTCCGCACCCAGCTCGTCGACGGCGTACGCGGCCGGATCGTCCGTCCCGCCGGTCTCGTTCTGCCCCCGCTGGTCCACGGCGGTCACCCGGTACCCGGCCGCGGCCAGCGGTTCGAGCAGCCCGATGAAGTCCTCCTTGCTGCCCGTGAACCCGGGCACCAGCAGCGCCGATCCGCGCACCGGCCCGGCCGGCTCCGCCCGCAGCGCCGCGAACTCCCCGCGCCCGGTCACCACCCGCTCGGCCCGCGCACACCCGGGCAAGCTCAGAAACGGCGGCGTGCTCATGGGCGGTGCTCCCTGCTCTGCTGCGTGCGACTCCCCGACGCCCCCGAGCTTAGGGCCTGTCCGGCGGATCCTTCCGGGTCGGCCCGCGGTGGCGGGGCGGGAACGCCCGAGGGGGCGGGCCGGGCCGGGTGGCCTGGTCCGCCCCCTCGGGGGAGGTGCGCTGTCGGTCAGCTCTCCGGGGTCGCCTCGACGGGCGCGGCGGCCTTGCGGGTGCGGGTGCGCTTGCGCGGGGCCGGGACCTCGGAGGCGGCCTCGGCGGCCGGGGCCTCCGGGGCGGTCTCGGCGGTGGCCGCGGCCTTGCGGGTGCGCTTGCGCGGGGCGGGCTTCTCCTCGGCCGGGGCCTCGGTGACGACCGCCTCAGCGGCCTCGGCGGGGGCCTCGACGGCCTCCGCCTTCGGCTTGCGGGTCCGGGTGCGGGTGGGCTTCTCCGCCACCGGCGCCTCGGCGGCCTCGGCGGCCTCGGCGGCCTCGACCGCCTCGACGGCCTCGGCCTTCGGCTTGCGGGTGCGCTTGCGCGGGGCGGGCTTCTCCTCGGCCGGGGCCTCGGTGACGACCGCCTCAGCGGCCTCGGCGGGGGCCTCGACGGCCTCCGCCT
>NZ_JBIWJF010000013.1:0-119660 GCF_044764985.1 Kitasatospora sp. NPDC093550 | reverse complement strand
GCCTTCGGCTTGCGGGTCCGGGTACGGGTCCGGGCGGCGGGCTTCTCCTCCGCCGGCGCCTGCGCGACGACGGTCTCGGCGACCACCGCGGCCTCGACGACCACCGCGGCCTCGACGACCGCAGCGGCCTCGGCGACCACCGCGGCCTCGACGGCCGCGACCGCCTCTCCCGCGGCGCCACCGCGCGAGCGGCGGCGGCGACGGCGCGGCGCGGCCTCGCCCTCGGTGCCCTCGACGGCCGGAGCCGGAGCCGCGGCGGCCTCGGTCACGGTCGCGGTGGCCTCGCCCTCGCCGACCGCCGAACCCCGACGGGTGCGGCGGCGCTCACGGGTGCGGCGCGGCTTCTGCTCCTCGGTCTCGGCCGGTGCGGCGGCCGGACGGCCCGGGCCGCCCTGTCCGCCGCGACCACGGCCGGAACGGCCGGCGCGGCTGCCGCGTCCGCCGGTCTCGCCGAGGTCCTCGACCTCCTCCGCGCCGAGCCCCGCCCGGGTCCGCTCGGAGCGCGGCAGGACACCCTTGGTGCCCGGCGCGATCTTCAGCAGCTCGTACAGGTGCGGCGAGGTGGAGTAGGTCTCCTCCGGGTCGTTGAACGGCAGGTCCAGCGCCTTGTTGATCAGCTGCCAGCGCGGGATGTCGTCCCAGTCGACCAGGGTGACGGCGGTGCCGGAGGCGCCGGCCCGGCCGGTGCGGCCGATCCGGTGCAGGTAGGTCTTCTCGTCCTCGGGACACTGGTAGTTGATGACGTGCGTGACGCCCTCGACGTCGATGCCGCGGGCCGCGACGTCGGTGCAGACCAGCACGTCGACCTTGCCGTTGCGGAAGGCCCGCAGGGCCTGCTCGCGGGCGCCCTGGCCGAGGTCGCCGTGGACGGCGCCGGCCGCGAAGCCGCGCTGGGTCAGCTGGTCGGAGACGTCGGCGGCGGTGCGCTTGGTGCGGCAGAAGATCATCGCCAGCCCGCGGCCCTCGGCCTGCAGGATGCGCGAGACCATCTCGACCTTGTCCAGCGAGTGGGCACGGAAGATGTGCTGCTCGATGTTGGCGACGGTGGTGCCGGTGTCGTCCGGGGCGGTGGCCCGGATGTGGGTCGGCTGGCTCATGTACCGGCGGGCGAGGCTGATGACCTGGCCCGGCATGGTGGCCGAGAACAGCAGGGTCTGCCGCTTGGCCGGCAGCATGGTGATGATCTTCTCGACGTCCGGCAGGAAGCCGAGGTCGAGCATCTCGTCGGCCTCGTCCAGGACCAGCGCGCGGACCTGGGACAGGTTCAGCTTCTTCTGGCCGGCCAGGTCGAGCAGTCGGCCGGGGGTGCCGACCACGATGTCGACGCCCTTGGTGAGCGCCTCGACCTGCGGCTCGTACGCCCGGCCGCCGTAGACGGCGAGGACGCGCACGTCGCGCACCTTGCCGGCGGTCTGCAGGTCGTTGGTGACCTGGGTGCAGAGCTCGCGGGTCGGGACGACGATCAGCGCCTGCGGGAAGTCGGAGAGCTGCTCCTCGGTGGCCCGGCCGGCGTCCACGTCGGCCCGCACGACGACCCGCTCGATCAGCGGGAGGCCGAAGCCGAGGGTCTTGCCGGTGCCGGTCTTGGCCTGGCCGATGACGTCGTGGCCGGTCAGCGCGACCGGGAGGGTCATCTCCTGGATGGGGAAGGGGTGGACGATGCCGACGGCTTCGAGGGCCTCGGCGGTCTCCGGGAGGATCCCCAGGTCCCGGAAGGTCGTCTTGATGGGTTCAGCGGTGGTGGACAGGGTGCTGCCTCTTCCGTGTGGAGGGGCCGAGAGCGAGCGGCGGGCGGGCAGCCGCGCGGCTGCGTACGGGCCTGGGCGGCCCTGATACAGCTGCGCGGACGCACAACCGCGCCGGTCCCTGCGGCCGGCCGGTGCGCGCGGCCCTGTGCGGGGCGCGTCGCCGGCGGCGTCGGGGAGGATTCCCGTGAGGGACCTGCGCGGGACCTTCGCCAGGGGGCGCGGTCTCGGCGGCCCTCGCTCGGCCACTGATGCGGTGCCAAGGCTTGAAGTCCAAGCCATGGTCGGAGCCGATCGGCTCTCCGACCGGGCATCCGCGTACGTGAGTACCCGTGCCTCCGGTGCGGACGCGTCCGGCTGGACGGTGCCGCTTCGGAGCGGGCTTGCGCGGGGTACCGAGACGGCGGTGACACCGTGCAAGCACGACGGGGCTCCGTACCACCATACAGTCAGGCGACGACTCGAACACGTGACGCGTCTGACATTGCCCCCGGCGCGGGCCGCGTGATCAGGCGATCCGGCCGGTCACCGGGGCGCGGCCGGTGGTGGGGGAGACGGGCCGCCGGGACTAAGGTGACGAGTCATGGAGACCCATGGTGAGACGCAGGACGACGCCGCGGCCGGCTCGATCGGCGACTGGGCCGCGTGCTCGGCCGACCCCGGCTACCGGGCGGCGGTGCTGGATCTGCTCGGTGCGCTCGCGTACGGCGAGCTGAGCGCCTTCGAGCGGCTCGCCGAGGACGCCAAGCTGGCACCGGACCTCGCGGACAAGGCGGCCCTGGCCCGGATGGCCTCCGCCGAGTTCCAGCACTACCAGCGCCTGCACGACCGGCTCGCCGAGATCGGTGCCGACCCGCAGGAGGCGATGCGTCCCTTCGTCGAGCCGCTGGAGCTGTTCCACCGCATGACGGCCCCGTCGGACTGGCTGGAAGGCCTGGTCAAGGCCTACGTCGGCGATGCCATCGCGACCGACTTCTACCGCGAGGTGGCCGTCCGGCTGGACGACGACACCCGTGAGCTGGTGCTCGGCGTCATGTCCGACACCGGTCACGCCCAGTTCGCCGTCGACAAGGTGCGTGAGGCGATCGAGGCCGACCCGCGGGCCGGCGGGCGGCTCGCGCTGTGGGGCCGGCGGCTGATGGGCGAGGCGCTCAGCCAGGCCCAGCGGGTGGTCGCCGAGCGCGACGCGCTCTCCAACCTGCTGGTCGGCGGTGTCCGGGTGCAGGGCTTCGACCTGGTCGAGGTCGGCAAGATGTTCAACCGGATCACCGAGGCGCACACCAAGCGGATGGCCGCCCTGGGCCTGGCCAGCTGACCGCCCGCCCCGCGGGCCAACCCACCGCGCTACGCGGGCCGGTGGCGCCGCGGCGCGCGGTGGGTTCCGGCGTGGTGCGGGTGGTGCCGGTGGGCGGGGGCCCGCCCGGCCGCGAGGTCGGGCCGGGCCAGCAGCGAGGTGAGGACGCCCGAGGCCAGCGCCGAGGCCGCCACCGACGCCGCCGGGTAGTGCCCGTCCAGGCAGAAGTGGGCCACGACTCCGCCGACCAGCGCCGCCGCCAGAGCGGTGCCGAGGGTCAGCGCGCGGGCCGCCCGGAAGTACGCGGGCAGGGCCAGCAGCGCGGCGCCGCCCGTGACCAGGCCGACGAGGGCGAAGGCGATCGACTCGACCAGCAAGAGTGCCTCCCGGGGGGACGGGCCCGCGGCACCGTCGCCGCACCTGCCGCCTTACCCCGCCCCACCGGCCCGTACACGCGACGGTGCCCCGCTCCCTGACGGGAACGGGGCACCGGAACGACCTGCTCGGGCGGCGCCTCAGAGGGTGCCGAAGCCGACCTTGCGGACGGCCTGCTCGCCGATCTCCACGTACGCCAGGCGCTCGGCCGGGACGATGACGCGACGGCCGTGCTCGTCGGTCAGCGTGAGGAGCTTCTCCGGGCCCTCCAGCGCCTTCGCGACCGCGCTCTGGACCTCATCGGCAGTCTGCGAGCTCTCGATCACGATCTCGCGCGGCGCGTT
This sequence comes from Kitasatospora sp. NPDC093550, assembly GCF_044764985.1. NCBI lineage: Bacteria > Bacillati > Actinomycetota > Actinomycetes > Kitasatosporales > Streptomycetaceae > Kitasatospora > Kitasatospora sp. NPDC093550. The sequence continues at coordinate 115,902 of NZ_JBIWJF010000013.1, read as the reverse complement.
CTGCACGCCGATCTTGACCTCCACGGCTTCCGTCCCTCCGGGGTTGCAGCCTCCACGCGCGGGCACCGGACCGCCTGGAACAAGCGTTCGCGGCGACCGCGCCGTACGGCTTCACCATAGAGCACCGGATCACCGGTCAGGCGAAGGTCGTCCGATCACCCCTGGTGGGCGGCAGCCTCCCCGGGCAGCTCGCCCGGGTGCATCGGGAAGCCCTTCAGACCGCGCCAGGCCAGGCTGGCGACCAGCCGCACCGCCTCGTCGCGCGGGATCTCCAGGCCCTGGGACAGCCAGTAGCGGGCGGTGATCTGGGCCAGGCCGCAGACGCCGGCGGCGAGCAGCTTGGACTCCGCCTCGGGCAGGTCGGTGTCCTCCTGGATCACCTTGCTGACCAGCGTCGCGCTCGCCTCGGAGGCCCGCTCGACCCGCTCGCGCACGGCCGGCTCGTTGGTCAGGTCCGACTCGAAGACCAGGCGGAAGGCGCCCGACTCGCTGGAGACGTAGTTGAAGTACGCCTCCATGGTGTTGGCCACGCGCTGCTTGTTGTCGTTGGTCGTCGACAGTGCCTCGCGGGTCGACTCGACCAGGGCGTCGCAGTGCTTGTCCAGCAGCGCCAGGTAGAGCTCCAGCTTCCCGGGGAAGTGCTGGTAGAGCACCGGCTTGCTGACCCCGGCACGGTCGGCGATGTCGTCCATGGCGGCCGCGTGGTAGCCCTGCGCGACGAACACCTCCTGGGCGGCACCGAGCAGTTGTTCACGGCGGGCGCTTCGCGGCAGGCGGGCACCGCGCGGGCGCTCCTGCGCCTCCTGGATGGCCGTCACGGCGCTCCTCACTTCGGGTCTGTTCGGGGCTGGCAAGATGGCCGATTCTACTTTTCGGTAACCGCGCCCGCGTCTGGCGAAGGCGAGAAAAGAGGTCGTCCTGGTTGTCAGGAGCCCACAATACGGCGCTGACCTCGGCCTCGGCAGTGGTGTGACGAGGGAACCGGGACGGCCCACCGGCCCCGGTGCTTCCGGCCCGGCCTCACTACCATCGTCCACCATGAGCAGCGCTGAGCAGCAGGTACGTACGGTCGAGGTCCCCGGCGCGGTGCTCGCCGTGCACCGGCCCGCCGAGGACGGCGCCGCCGACGGGCGCGAACCCGGCCTCTTCGTCCACGGGCTCGGCGGCTCGGCCGCCAACTGGACGGCCCTGATGGACCGGCTCGCCGGCCTGGTCGACGGCGAGGCCGTGGACCTGCCGGGCTTCGGGCGCTCCCACCCGCCGACCGACGGCAACCTCACCGTCTCCGGCCACGTCCGCGCGGTGATCGGCTACCTGGAGGCCGCCGGCCGTGGCCCGGTCCACCTGTTCGGCAACTCCCTGGGCGGCGCGGTCGCCGTCCGGCTCGCCGCGCTCCGGCCGGACCTGGTGCGCAGCCTCACCCTGGTCTCGCCCGCCCTGCCCGAGCTGCCCCCGCAGCGCTCCGCCTGGTCGACCGGTCTGCTCGCGGTGCCCGGGGTGCCCGCGGTGCTGCGCCGGCTGGCCGCGAACGGGCGTGATGTCGAGGCGGCCACCGAGGACCTGCTGCGGCTGGTCTACGGGGACCCGGCGAGCCTGAGCCCGGCCGCCCGGGCCGAGGCGGTCGCCGAGTACCGGCGCCGGCTGGAGGTGCCGCACGCGATGCAGGCGCTGATCGGCTCCGCCCGCGGCATCGTCTCGGCGTACACCGAGCGCGGCGACCAGGCGCTGTGGCGGCAGGCCGAGCGGGTGGAGGTGCCGGTGCTGCTGGTGTACGGGCTGCGCGACAAGCTGGTCGGCTACCGCTCGGCCCGCCGCGCCTGCGAGGCCTTCGCGGACGCCCGGCTGCTGGTGCTGCCGGACTCGGGGCACGTGGCGATGCTGGAGCACCCGGACGCGGTCGCCCGCGCGGTGCGGGAGCTGATCGCGCACACCGCGGGCTGAGCGCGCGGGCGCGGGGGTGGCCGCGGACACCGCGCGGTAACGGCCCGGTTCGGGCCGAGGTCACGGCGTTTCACTCGTTCAGGTGGCAGCCAGGCATGTGACCGATGGATTGCCCGGAGCCGGTCCTACCTTTCTGCTGTCGGACCGAACAGGTGTGGGGGAGCCCGCGGCCGCCGGAGGAACCGGAGGGCGGTCGCGGCCAGGGGCCCGGCGGCTCGGGCCCGACCGCCGCAGCGGGCGGGCGCGCCCCGGGCACGCCCGGGGTGCGGAACGCGGCACGGCCGCGGCCGCGTCCGCCGCCGCCGCGCCGCGGCGTCCCCGACTCCGCCCGGGCCGCTCGGCCGTCCGTCGATCCGTCCGTGATCCGCCCGCGAATCCCACTCTGTCCTGGAGGTCTCCCGTGCGCGTTGCCCTGCTCACCGAGGGTGCCCCTCCGTATCCCCAGCGTGGTGCCGGAGGCTGGTGCGAGCGGCTGGCCGAGGGCCTGCCGGAGCACGAGTTCGAGCTGTACCTGCTGACCGGGCCGCAGGGCCTCGGCGGCGTCGAGCGCTTGTCGCCGGTCTGGCGCGGCGCGCGGGACCTCGCGCTCCGGGGCCGTCGGCCGGGCGGCCGGCCGCCCGGCGCGCTGCGCAGACGCCGGTACGCCGGGGCGTACGAGCAGCTGGTGCGGGCGCTGGTGCTGCCGGCGGAGCGGGCCGGTTTCGGGCCCGGGCTGTACCGGCTGGCGGCGGTGGCCGGGGAGGACGGCTCGCTGCCCGCTTTCCTGGCCTCCGCGCACGCCCGCCGGATCCTGGAGCGGACCTGGCGGCTGCCCGGTGCGGACACCTCGGCCGGGCAGCCGCTGGTCCGGGACGTGCTGGTGGCGGCCGACCTGCTGGAGCAGTGCCTGCGGCCGCTGTCCGCGCCCTGGTACGGCACCGGACCGGGCGGACTCGGCGCGGCCGACCTGTGCCACGTGGCCGGCGGCGGGCTCGCCGCGCTGCCCGCCCTGGTGGCCCGGCAGCTGCACGGGGTGCCGTTCGTGGTCACCGAGCACGGTCCGCACCTGCGCGAGCAGTACCTCGGCCGGCCGCCCCGGGGCGAGTGGGCGGGGCACGAGCCGCCGTACCGGTGGCCGGTGCGGGCGCTGCTGCTGTCCTTCTTCCGGGCGCTCACCGCGGAGACCTACCGGCAGGCGGCCGTCCTCACCCCCGGCAGCGAGCACGACCGGCAGTGGCAGCACCGCTGCGGGGCCGACCCGGAGCGCACCCGGGTGGTGTACGAGGGGACGCCGGCGGTGGACCGCCCGGCCGCCGGACCGGAACCGGCCGCGCCCACCCTGGTCTGGGCGGGCGCGCTGGAGCCCGGCCGGGACCCGGAGCTGGTGCTGCACGCCCTCGCCCTGGTCCGGGCCGACCTGCCCGGCGCCCGGCTGGCGCTGTACGGCGAGGAGGCCGCGCCCGGCTACCGGGCGCACTGCGCGGCGGTGGCCGAACGGCTCGGGGTGGCCGGGGCGGTGGACTTCGCCGGGCGGCCGCGGACGCTCGCCGAGGCCTGGGAGGCGGGCACGGTGGCCGTCTTCTCGGCGCTCTCCCAGCGCCGCCCGGGGCTGCTGGCGGACGCGATGCTCAGCGGCCGGGCGGTGGTGTCCACCGACGTCGGGGTGGCCCGCGAGGTGGTCGGGCCGACCGGGCTGCTGGTGCCCGCCCGCGACCCGCGCGCCCTGGCCGGCGCCTGCCTGGCGCTGCTGCGCGACGAGGAGCGGCGGGCCAGGCTCGGGCTGGCCGGACGGCTGCGGGCGCAGGAACGCTTCGCCGTCGAACCGGTGATCGGCGCCTTCCGGGAGATCTACCTGGAGCTGGTCTCGCAGTACCCGGCCTTCCCGGTGGGCGGGCGGGGCGCCGAGGGCGGCCCGGTGCCGCGTCCGTTCGCCCGGCCCGCGGAGTACTGGCTCGCGGACGGCCGGGGGGCCGCCGCCGCGCAGCCGGCCGCGCCCGAGCCCGCCGTCTCGCAGCCGGCCGCGCCCGAGCCCGCCCTCTCGCAGCCGACCGCGTCGGTGCCAGCCGCGGCGGGGTCCGCCGCGCCGGTGCCCGTCCGGCAGTCCCTCGTGGAGGCTGTCTGATGTCCGGCCCAGGCCACGGCCCCGCGGTGCCCGGCGGCAGCACGGCGCTCGGCGGCAGCGCGGACCCGGTGCGCGAGGTGATGGCGGAGTACCGGGAGCTGTGCGAGCGCGCCGTCGATCCGCTGGAGATCGCCGCCGGGCTGGAGGAGGCCGGGCTCGGCCCGGACGCCGCCGCCCGCTGCCGGCACGCCGACCTCTTCTCGCTCGCCGAGGAGCTGTACGCCCGGGTGCCCCGCCGCCCGCCACCGCCCGGGCCGGCCGGGCCGCGGCGGCGCGGGGCCGACGCCCGGGCCGCGCTGACCGCCGCCGCGCTGGCCGTGCCGCCCTGCGCGGGGGTGGCCGTGCTCGGCGCCCGCTGGCCGGTGCTGCTGTGCGCCGCCGTCCCGCTGGTGCTGCTGCCCGCGCTGACCGCGCCGCCGCCCGCCGAGCCGGGCCCGCCGTTCGCGGCGCCGGCCTGCCCGGCGGACGCCCTCGGGCCGGTGCCGGTGAGGGTGCCGCGCCGGCCGGCCGGCCCCGGTCGGCGCCCGGCCGCGTTCGGGTACGGGCTGGGGCTGGCCGCGCTGCTGCTGCTCCCGCCGGCCGTCCCGGGCGGGGACCGGCCGACGGCCGTCGCACTGGTGCTGGCGGCGGCGGTGTCGGCCGGGTCGGCCGAGCGGGCGGCCCGCTGGTACCGGCAGGTCGGCCGCGGCCACCTGGGCGCGGCGGCCACCCTGGCCGAGTTCCGGGCCCGGATGCGGCCGGTGCTGCCGGTCGCGATCGCCCTGCACCTGGCGGTGCTCGCGGTGCTGACCTCCGCCGCGCTGGCCGTGCTGGCCGTCGTCGCACCGCGCCCCGGCCCGGGCCACGGCGGCGGGCTGCTGCACCTGGCGGCCGACCGGGCCGGCCCCGTGTGGTGGGCGGCGCAGGGGGTGCTGGGACTGCTGCTGGTGCTGCCGGCGCTGCTGGCCCGCTGCGGCCGGACGACGGCCGCCGCGCTGGGCGCGTCGGCGGGGCCCGCCGCCACGCTCGGGCTGCTCGCCCTCGGCCGGCCGCTGCCCTGGGCCCTCCTGCTCGGCGGCGGCGCCGTCGCCGCGGCGCTGCTGGGGTACGCCGCGGCGGTGCTCGGCCGGGCCGGCGCGCACCGCTGATCCGCCCCGTGCCGCCCGGCCCCGATCCGTGTTTCGTCCGTTCGTTGATGTCAGTTCGCCAGGTCGTCCCCCGACCTCGCTTCGTGGAAGGACACCCCCGATGAGGGTGCTGCTGCTGGGCGCCGACGGCTTCATCGGCCGCCGGGTCACCGACCGTCTGCTGATGGACCAGGAGTTGCAGGTGACGGTGCTCGGCCGGCGCGACTCGGCCGACATCCGCTTCGACCTGACCACCGGGAGCCCGGGCGCGCTGGCCCGCTTCCTGGACGCGGTCGCGCCGCAGGTGGTGATCAACTGCGCGGGCGCCACCTACGGCAGCTCGCGCACCCTGATCCGGTCGAACACGCTGGCCGTCGCGACGGTCTGCGAGGCGATCCGGCGCAGCCGGGAGCCGGCCCGGCTGGTGCACGTCGGCTCGGCCGCCGAGTACGGGCCGGTGCCCGGCGGAGTGCCGGTGTCCGAGCAGGCCGAGCCGCGGCCGGTCGGCCCGTACGGGGTGTCCAAGCTGGCCGGGACGGAGCTGGTGCTGGCCTCCGGGCTGGACGCCGCGGTGCTGCGGGTCTTCGACGTGGTGGGCCCGGGGGCGCCGACCGCCTCGCTGTTCGGCCGGCTGGCCGAGGGCCTGCGGCGGGCGCTGGAACGCGACGAGCACCAGGTGCGGATGCCGGACCTGTCCGGATACCGGGATTTCGTGGACGTCCGGGACGTCGCGCGGGCCATCCAGGCGGCCGCGGTGTCGGCGGCCACCGGGGTGATCAACATCGGCAGCGGGCACGCCGTCCGGGCCCGGGACGCGGCCCAGCTGCTGGTGCGGGCCTCGGGCTTCGAGGGGTCGATCGTCGAGGAGAACCGGCAGGTCCTGCTGCCGGCGCAGGTCGGCGGGGCGGGCGGCGACCACCTGTCCGGGCACCCGCACCAGTCCGGCCCGTACGTGCCGGGACACCTGCCGGGCCACCGGGCGGAGGGCCAGCGGCCGGAGGGCCGGGCGGTGCCGGGGGAGCCGGTGCCGTGGCGGCAGGCGGACGTGCGCACCGCCCGGGACCGTCTCGGATGGCGGACACAGGTGCCGCTGGAGGAGTCGCTGGGGGACGTCTGGCTGGAGACGGCCTGCCGGGTCTGAGCACGCTCCGCAGGCGCCCCGAGCCCGGCAAACACGGGCACCGGGGCACCTGTGGGGCCCCGGTGGGCGGTCCCACGATCCGGCGCCGCCCGTCTCGCCCATCGGACGGGCTGTCTCGGAATAGCGGGCGGGCGTGACACTGTTGGCCTAGACAGCCACCCGCGTGGCGGAGCGACAACCCCGCACCGAGGCTGGCCCTGGCCACCCGAACAAGACACCCATCGGAGTCCCCGTGTCGTTGCCACCCCTGGTCGAGCCGGCCGACGAGCTCACCGTCGATGAGGTCCGCCGGTACTCCCGCCACCTGATCATCCCCGACGTGGGCATGGCCGGGCAGAAGCGGCTGAAGAACGCCAAGGTGCTCTGTGTGGGCGCCGGCGGTCTCGGCTCGCCCGCCCTGCTGTACCTGGCCGCGGCCGGTGTCGGCACGCTGGGCATCGTCGAGTTCGACGTGGTGGACGAGTCCAACCTGCAGCGGCAGATCATCCACGGCCAGTCGGACGTCGGCCGCTCCAAGGCGGAGTCGGCCCGGGACTCGGTCAAGGAGATCAACCCCTACGTCGACGTGGTGCTGCACGAGGAGCGCCTCGACAACTCCAACGTCATGGAGATCTTCTCCGGCTACGACCTGATCGTGGACGGCACCGACAACTTCGCCACCCGCTACCTGGTGAACGACGCCGCGGTGCTGCTCGGCAAGCCGTACGTGTGGGGCTCGATCTACCGTTTCGACGGCCAGGCCAGCGTGTTCTGGGCCGAGCACGGCCCCTGCTACCGCTGCCTGTACCCGGAGGCCCCGCCGCCGGGCATGGTCCCCTCCTGCGCCGAGGGCGGCGTGCTGGGCGTGCTGTGCGCGTCCATCGGCTCGATCCAGGTGAACGAGGCGATCAAGCTGCTGGCCGGCATCGGCGACCCGCTGGTCGGCCGGCTGATGATCTACGACGCCCTGGAGATGAACTACCGCCAGGTGAAGGTCCGCAAGGACCCGAACTGCGCGGTCTGCGGTGAGAACCCGACGGTCACCGAGCTGATCGACTACGAGGCCTTCTGCGGCGTCGTGTCGGAGGAGGCCCAGGCCGCCGCCGCCGGCTCGACCATCACCTCGGCGCAGCTCAAGCAGTGGCAGGACGAGAAGGAGGACATCTACCTCATCGACGTCCGCGAGCCCGGCGAGTACGAGATCGTCAACATCCCCGGCGCGGTGCTGATCCCCAAGAACGAGTTCCTGATGGGCGACGCGCTGGAGAAGCTGCCGCAGGACCGGAAGATCGTGCTGCACTGCAAGTCGGGCGTGCGCTCGGCCGAGGTGCTGGCCGTGGTGAAGGCCGCGGGCTTCGCCAACGCGGTGCACCTGGGCGGCGGCGTGCTCGGCTGGGTGAACCAGATCGAGCCGCACAAGCCGGTCTACTAGGAGATCGCTGACGAGAAGGGCCCCGCCGGACCGGCGGGGCCCTTCTCGCGCGTACCGGGCGGCTCAGAGCGCGTTCTTGCGCTGCAGCACGTTGTAGGCGATCCAACCGGGTAGGACGGGCAGCCAGAAGGTGAGCGCCCGGTAGAGGAAGACCGCCGGCGTGGCGACCGCGGGGGACACGTCCGCGACGGTCAGGGCGCCGATCAGGGCGACCTCGACCGGGCCGATGCCGCCCGGGGTGGGGATCGCCGAGCCGGCCGCGTTGGCGGTCAGGAAGACCACCGCGACCGCCGAGAAGCTGACGTCCCCGCCGAAGGCCTGCACCGAGAAGTCCAGGCAGGCGGTGAAGGAGAGGGTCAGCAGCAGGATGCCGCCGAAGCCGGTGACCAGCTTGCTGGGCGTCTGCATCAGGTCGAGCATCCGCGGCACCACGCCGAAGAACAGCGAGCGCAGCCGGCCCAGCACGAACCGGCGCAGCGGCGCGACGGCGGCCACCACCAGGGCGAGCACGGCGGCGGTCAGCACGCCGATGATCACCGCGCGGGAGGCGGAGAGGTCGCCGTTGGTCTGGCTGCCGGTGATCAGACCGAAGCTGAACAGCAGCAGCAGGTGCCCGGCCAGGCCCGCCAGCTGGGAGGCGCCGACCGAGGCGACCGCCTGGCCGGAGCGGATGCCGGCCCGCTGCAGGTAGCGGGTGTTGAGCGCGATGCCGCCGATCGCCGCGGGCGCGACCAGCTTGACGAAGGAGCCGGCCAGCTGGGCGGCGACGGTGCGCCGGAACGGCAGCCGCTCGGGGACGAAGCCGGTCAGGCTCATCGCGGCGGCGACGTAGCTGAAGGCGGCCGCGAGCAGCGCGGCCGCGGCCCAGGCCCAGTTCATCTGGGAGAGCTTGAGCTGGGCCGGCTTGATGGTGGTCAGGGCCAGGTAGGCGGCGAAGGTGAGCGCGATCACCATGATCAGGCTCTTCGGCTTCAGCCGTTCCAGCTTGGCCGGCTCCATCGGCGCCTCGGGGGCGATCTGCAGGATCTGGCCGCGGATGCGGCTGAGCAGGTCCTCGCCGGCCGCCGCGATGTCCTCCTCGGCCTGCTGCTGGGTGCGCTCGCCGGCGGCGACCTGCTCCAGGGCCTTGGCCCGGGCGGTGGCCTTGCGCTCCTTGCTGAGCTTGGCGAGGTCGACCCTGGTGGAGCGGCTCATCCCGACCGGCTGGAGCAGGGGCAGCGCCTGGGCGACCCGCTCGGCGCCGAGCACCGCGTTGGCGGTGGCGACGGCCCGCTCGGGGCCGATCCGCAGCGCGAAGGTGGTGAGCAGCTGGGCGACGTCGATGCGCAGGGTCAGGTCGGTGGCGGCGATGTCGCCGCCGGAGAGGTTGACCAGGCAGCCGGTCCGCTCGTCCACCACCAGCAGCGACTCGCCGGTCAGCCGGCGGTGGGCGATCCGGCGCTCGTGCAGGGCGGACACCGACTGCCAGATCGAGGCCATCACGAGGTCGGTGATCTCGTCGTCGGCGAGTTCGTCCAGGGTGCGGCCCTCGACGTTCTCGTACACCAGGATCGCGGCGTCCGGGCCGAGCTCGGAGGTGGCGACCAGCTGCGGCGCCCGGGCGCCCGAGGCGGCCGCCGCGTACGCGATCAGGGCCTCCTGCTCCAGGGCCTGGCGCAGCGACTGCGGGCTGCGGCGCACCGCGACCGAGCGCAGCCGCAGCCGCCGCCAGGCCCGGTAGAAGAAGCCGGAGGCCTGCTGCTCGCGGTCGATGATGTGGACGTCCAGGGGCGGGCCGCCCTGCTGGGTCACGTAGTAGCGGCGGGTGCCGCCGGGGGCGTCGGGGGCGCGGCTGGCGCCGTCCGGGGTGAAGCCGACCTTGCGCAGGCCGATCATCAGGTGCTGGCCGGTGGGCCGGATGTTGGGGGAGCCGATCGCGTACAGCGTGCCGTAGGCGACGGACCAGCCGATCAGCACGGTGAGCATCAGCGACAGCGGGGTGGTGTAGCCGCCGAGGAGTTCGGTGACGCCGCTGAAGACGACCACCACCCACAGGGCCACCCGCCAGCGCGGTCTGCTCGACATGCCGACGGCGGTCATGTAGGCGATCACCGGCGCGAGGTAGCCGTGCACCGGGTCGGTGAGGGTGCCGTTGCTGTCCAGCGGCAGCCGGGTCAGCGCGTCGCGGATGTGGTCGGAGGCGCCCTCGGCCACCCACCAGTCGATGCCGAGCGAGACGCCGTACGCGAGCACCGAGGCGAGCACGCCGTCGGCGACCCGCAGGCCGTCGCGTTTGATCAGCCGCTCGACGGCGAAGGCCAGCGGCACGGCGAGCACCGCGACGCTGGAGACCAGGCCGGTGATGGTGGAGAGCACCGCGGAGAAGTGCGGCGCGTTGGTGGCGATGTCCTGCTCGATGCCGGTGGTGGTCGAGGTGGCGATGCCGGCCAGCACGAAGACGGCGACTATCCCGAAGACGCCGACCAGGAAGCGGATCAGGTCGGACGGGCGGTGCGCGCGGGCGGCGAGCAGCGGCTCGTCGACGTCCAGGTGCGGGGCGTCGTCCAGCGGGTCCTGGTGGTCGGGCTGCGGGTCACGGCGGTCGGGCCGGGGCTCCGGGGCGGTCGGCGCCGGGACGGTCGGCTGCGGGGCGGCGGGCGCCTGCGGGAGGCCGGGCTGTCCGGCTCGTCCGGCTTGTTCGGGGGCCTCGGCGGGCGTGGGGGTCTTGATCGTCCGGTCCTTGATCAGGGAGACTTGCGGCGTCGGCCCCTGCTCGGGCCGGCCTTCGGTCCCGCCGTCGGGCGCCGGGGGCACGGCGGCGGCGGACTCGTCGGAGTCCTTGTCCACGCCCACGTCAGCCGTCCCGGTCATCTGGTCTTGTCCTCGTATCACCACTCACCGCCCCGAAGATGGTGGCATGCCCCGGCCCCCCGTGCTGGACAGGGGGCGGATCGGGCGCGGCGTTCCGTTCGTACCGCACCGCGGGTGCGTCCCCGTCAGGAAGAATGCCGCAGGTGACGGACGCAACACACGACGGCTTCCCGGACGACCTGCCGCCCTTCGCCGAACTGGTGCTCGACCTGACCGAGCGGATTCCACCCGGCAGGGTGATGACCTACGGCGACGTCGCCGAGTACCTCGGCCAGGGCGGGCCCCGGCAGGTCGGCCGGGTGATGGCCCTGTACGGCGGCTCGGTGCCCTGGTGGCGGGTCATCCGCGCGGACGGCCGCCCGCTGCCCGGGCACGAGCAGCGCGCCCTCGCCCACTACGGCGAGGAGGGCACCCCGCTGCGCGAACGCGCCGACCCGCCCCGGGTCGACCTCGGGCGGGCCCGCTGGGACGGGCGGGAGACTTCCCCGAACTCCCCACGCGGACGGGATTGACGGGGGAGGATCGTAGGCTCGATGCGGGCGGGCCCCGGCGGGCCCGCCCCGCCATGCCCTGCCCGACCCCTGGAACACCGTGACCTCCCCCTACCGGCTCGTGCGCAGCCCGCTCGTCCAGCCCGACCCGCCCGTGCTGGACGCCTACCAGCGTGCCGTGGTCGAGCACACCGACGGGCCGCTGCTGGTGCTGGCCGGGCCCGGCACGGGCAAGACCACCACCCTCGTCGAGGCGGTCGCCCGGCGGATCGGGCGCGGCACCGACCCCGAGCGGATCCTCGTCCTCACCTTCAGCCGCAAGGCCGCCATGGAGCTGCGCGACCGGATGTCCGGCCGGCTCGGCGGCTCGGCCGCCGCCCCTCAGGCCACCACCTTCCACTCCTTCTGCTACGCCCTGCTGCGCGCCCACCAGGACCCGGCCGACTACGCCGAGCCGCTGCGGCTGCTCTCCGGCCCCGAGCAGGACGTCATGGTCCGCGAGCTGCTGGCCGGCGGCGCCGAGGACGCCCGGCTCGGCAGCTCCCGGATCGCCTGGCCGCTGGACCTGCGGGCCTGCCTGACCACCCGAGGCTTCGCCGACGAGGTCCGCGCCGTCCTCGCCCGCAGCCGCGAGCTCGGCCTCGGCGAGGCCGAGCTGGAGCGCTTCGCCGAGGGCGTCCAGCGCCCCGACTGGGCCGCCGCCGCGCACTTCCTGGCCGACTACCTCGACGTGCTCGACCTGCGCGGCGTCCTCGACTACGCCGAACTCGTCCACCGCGCCGTGCTGCTCGCCGAACGCCCCGAGGTCGGCGAGGAACTGCGGCGGCGCTACGACGTCGTCTTCGTCGACGAGTACCAGGACACCGACCCGTCCCAGGTCCGGCTGCTGCGCCGGCTCGCGGGCGGCGGGCGGGACCTGGTCGCGGTCGGCGACCCCGACCAGTCGATCTACGCCTTCCGCGGCGCCGACATCAACGGCATCCTCGACTTCCCGCAGACCTTCCGCCGGGCCGACGGCGAACCCGCCGAGGTCAAGGTGCTGCGGGTCTCCCGGCGCTCCGGCGCCCTGCTGCTCGCCGCCTCCCGGGAGCTCGCCCGGCGGATGCCGATGGGCCGGCTGCCCGCCGACAAACTCGCCCAGCACCGCGCCCTGCTCCCCTCCCGGGAAGGCGGCCGGGTCGAGGTCTACACCTACCCGACCCCCGGCGCCGAGCTCGACTCGATCGCCGACCTGCTGCGCCGCGCCCACCTGGAGGACGGCGTGCCCTGGGGCGAGATGGCCGTGCTGGTGCGGGCCGGCGCCCGCTCCATCCCCGGCGTGCGACGGGCGCTCGGCGCGGCCGGCGTCCCGCTGGAGATCGACGGCGACGACCTGCCGCTGCGCGAGGAGCCCGCCGTCGCCCAGCTGCTGCTCGCCCTGCGGGTCTGCGCGGAGCAGGCGGCCCGGCAGTCCGCCCGCGACCGGTGGCCCGGCCCCGGCTCCGACCCCGATGCCGGGGACGGGGACGCCGCGGACGGCGAGGCCGGGGAGGGGGCCGGCGCCCCCGACCCGCTCGCCACCGACCCGCTCACCACCGAACGCGCGCACGCCCTGCTCACCGGCCCGCTCGGCGGCCTCGACGGCTCCGACCTGCGGCGCCTGGGCCGCGCCCTGCGCGAGGAGGAACGCGCCGCGCTGCGCGCCGAAGGCCGTCCCGCCGTCGCCCCGCGCCCGGCCGGCGAACTGATCCGCGAGGCCCTCGCCGAGCCCGAACGGCTGGTCGCCCTCGACCCCGCGCACGCCCGCCGCGCCCGCGACCTCGGCACCCTGCTGCGCAAGGTCCGGGAGATGCTGGCCGGCGGCTGCACCGCCGAGGAGGCGCTCTGGGAGCTGTGGGACGGCAGCCGCCGCTGGCGCGAACGGCTGGAGCGGGCCGCCCTGCGCGGCGGCGCCGCCGGACGCAACGCCGACCGCGACCTGGACGCGCTGTGCGCCCTGTTCGAGACCGCCGCCCGCGCCGAGGAACAGGTCACCGGCCACCGCAGCGCCCTCGACCTGCTCGCCGAGCTCGAAGCCCAGGACATCGCCGCCGACACCCTCACCGTCCGGGCCGTCCGCCCCGAAGCCGTCCGGCTGATGACCGCCCACCGCTCCAAGGGCCTGGAGTGGCGCCTGGTCGTCGTGGCCGGCGTCCAGGACGGCCTCTGGCCCGACCTGCGCCGCCGCGGCTCCCTGCTGGAGGCCGACCGGATCGGCCGCGACGGCCTCGCCGAACCGCTCTCCCCGGCCGCCCTGCTCGGCGAGGAGCGCCGCCTCTTCTACGTCGCCGCGACCCGCGCCAAGGAGCGGCTGATCGTCACCGCCGTCAAGGCCCCGGCCGACGACGGCGACGAGCCCTCCCGCTTCCTGCGCGAGCTCTACCGCGAGGACGTCGACCCGCGCACCGGCAAGGTGGTGCGCCGCACCCCGCCCGTCACCGTCGAGGACGTCACCCACCGCCCGCGCCGCCCGCTGTCCGTCGCCGCGCTGGTCGCCGAGCTGCGCGCGGTCACCGTCGACCCGGCCCGCTCGCCCGCGCTGCGCCGCGCGGCCGCCGAACGGCTCGCCACGCTCGCCGCCGCCACCGACGAGGAGGGGCTGCCGCTGGTGCCCGCCGCCCGCCCCGAACGCTGGTGGGGCCTGGACGACCCGACCGCCGCCCCCGAGCCGCTGCGCAGCGCCGACCTGCCGGTGCGGCTGTCCGGCAGCGGCCTGGAACAGCTGGAGAGCTGCTCGCTGCAGTGGTTCCTCGACAAGGAGGTCAAGGCGCGCGGCGCCGGCTCGGCCGCCCAGGGCTTCGGCAACGTGGTGCACGCGCTGGCCGACGAGGTCGGCTCCGGCCGCACCCCCGCCGACCTCGCCGTCCTGATGGAACGCCTGGACACCGTCTGGGACGCGCTCGCCTTCGACGCGCCCTGGAAGTCCCATCAGGAGAAGACCGAGGCCCGCGCCGCGCTGGAGCGCTTCCTCAACTGGCACGTCCTGGAACGCGGCCGGGACGTCGTCGCCACCGAGCACGGCTTCGACGTCACCCTCGACGTCGGCGGCGTCTCGGTGCGCATCCGCGGCTCGATGGACCGGGTCGAGAAGGACGCGGCCGGGCGCGCCTACGTGGTCGACTTCAAGACCGGCAAGCAGATCCCGACCGACAAGTCCCTGCCCGAGCACAAGCAGCTCGCCGTCTACCAGCTCGCCGTCCGGGCCGGCGCCCTCAACGAGCTGCCCGGCTTCGCCGAGCACCCGCCGGCCACCGGCGGCGCCGAACTGGTCCACCTGCGCGAGCCCGCCGCCAGGGCCGACCAGGAGGCCCCCAAGGTGCAGCGCCAGGATCCGCCCGAGAGCGAGCCGTGGATCGAGAACCTGCTCGCCGAGGCCGCCGGGAAGGTCCTCGCCGAACGCTTCGTCCCGCAGACCGGCAGCGGCTGCGACCGCTGCACCTTCCGCCGCAGCTGCTCGGCCCAACGCGACGGCGCGCAGCTGGTCGAGTAGCCGGGGTCACTCCGGCCGGCGGTCCGGAGTGTCGGTTCCGCCCGTTAACGTTGCGGGGTGACCGCCGTGCTCAGCCATCCCGACCAGCTCAAGGAGCTGCTCGGGATCCCGTTCAACCGGGAACAGATGGCGGCCATCGGCGCCCCACTGGCCCCCGCCGTGATCGTGGCCGGGGCCGGCTCCGGCAAGACCACGGTGATGGCCGCCCGGGTCGTCTGGCTGGTCGGTTCCGGAGCCGTACGGCCCGAGGAGGTGCTCGGCCTCACCTTCACCAACAAGGCCGCCGGCGAGCTCTCCGAGCGGGTACGGGCCGCCCTGCTGCGCGCCGGGGTGGCCGACCGGGACGCCGCCGAACCGCTCGGCGACCCGGAGATCTCCACCTACCACGCCTTCGCCGGCCGCCTCCTCAAGGAACACGGCCTGCGGATCGGGATAGAGCCGGACGTGCGGCTGCTCGCCGACGCCACCCGCTTCCAGCTCGCCGCCAAGGTGCTGCGCACCGCCCGCGGCCCGTTCCCCGCCCTCACCGGCACCTTCGCCAACCTGGTGGCCGACCTCACCGCGCTGGACGGCGAACTCGCCGAGCACCTGGTGGAGCCGCAGGCCCTGCGCGACTTCGACGAGGAGCTGCTGGACACCCTCGCCACCGTCAAGCTGACCAACGACGACCTGCGGGCCGTCCCGGCCACCGCCCGGGCCCGGCTGGAGCTGCTGCGCCTGGTCGAGGAGTACCGGCGCCGCAAGCGCTCCGCCGGGCTGATGGACTTCGGCGACCAGATAGCCGCCGCCGCCCGTCTCGCCCAGCGGCGCCCGGAGGTCGGCGAACTCCTGCGCGGCCAGTTCCGGGTCGTGCTGCTCGACGAGTACCAGGACACCTCCGTCGCCCAGCGCCTGATGCTCGCCGGCCTGTTCGGCGCCGGCCCCGACGGCACGGGCAGCGGCCACCCGGTGACCGCCGTCGGCGACCCCTGCCAGGCGATCTACGGCTGGCGCGGCGCCTCCGTCGCCAACCTCGACGAGTTCCCCCGGCACTTCCCGCAGGCCGACGGCCGCCCCGCCGACCGCTACGCGCTCAGTGAGAACCGCCGCAGCGGCGGACGCCTGCTCGCCTTCGCCAACGACCTCGCCGAACCGCTGCGGGCGATGCACGAGGGCGTCGAGGCGCTGCGCCCGGCCCCCGGGGCCGAGCAGGACGGCTTCGTGCGCACCGCGCTGCTGCCCACCCACGCCGAGGAGGTGGACTGGCTCGCCGACTCGATCGCCCACCTGGTCCGCACCGGCACCGCGCCCGGCCGGATCGCCGTGCTGTGCCGCGGCGGCGCGGCCTTCCCGGACATCCACGCGGCCCTGGTCGCCCGCGAGGTGCCGGTCGAGGTGGTGGGCCTCGGCGGGCTGCTGCAGCTGCCCGAGGTGGCCGACCTGGTGGCGGTCTGCGAGGTGCTGCAGGACCCGACCGCCAACGCCGCGCTGGTCCGGCTGCTGATCGGCCCGCGCTGGCGGATCGGCCCGCGCGACCTCGCGCTGCTCGGCCGCCGGGCCGCCGACCTGGTCCGCACCGCCCGGCCCGAGGGGGTGGAGGCGCTGGCCGCCGCCGTCGCCGAGGCCGACCCGACCGAGGTGGTGTCGCTGGCCGACGCGGTGGAGACCTTCCTGGAGGCTGACCAGCCGGACGAGCTGCCGTTCTCCGCCGAGGCCCGGGTGCGCTTCGCCCGCCTCGCCCAGGAGCTGCGGGAGCTGCGCCGCTCGCTGGCCGACCCGTTGATGGACGTGCTGCACCGGGTGCTGACGGTCACCGGCCTGGAGGTCGAACTGGCCGCCTCCCCGCAGGCGCTGGCCGCCCGCCGGCGGGAGACCCTGCACGCCTTCCTGGACGTCGCCGCCTCCTTCGCCGACCTGGACGGCGACCCGGGCCTCGCCGCCTTCCTCGGCTTCCTGCGCGCCGCCCAGGAGTACGAGCGCGGTCTGGACAGCAGCCTGCCCGGCGGCGAGGACACCGTGAAGGTGCTCACCGCGCACAAGTCCAAGGGCCTGGAGTGGGACGTGGTGGCCGTCCCCGGGCTGGTGCGGGGCGCATTCCCCTCCTCGACCCCGCGCGAACGCTGGACCAGCGCCAAGCGGGTGCTCCCGCACGCCCTGCGCGGCGACGCCGCCACCCTGCCCGACGTGCGCGGCGGGTGGACGAGCAAGTCGATGACCGCCTTCAAGAGGGAGCTGGCCGAGCACTCCGGCACCGAGGAACTGCGCCTGGGCTACGTCGCGTTCACCCGCCCGCGCTCGCTGCTGCTGGCCTCCGGGCACTGGTGGGGCCCGAGCCAGAAGACCGTCCGCGGCCCGTCCGCCTTCCTGGAGCGGCTGCGCGAGCACTGCGAGCAGCCCGGCGCGGGAGAGGTCGAGCACTGGGCGGAGCAGCCGGAGAAGGGCGCCGAGAACCCGGCGCTGGCCGCCCCCGTCGACCGCCCCTGGCCGCTGCCGCTGGACCCGGCCGCCCAGCACGCCCGCCGTCGGGTCGCCGAGGTGGTGCAGGCCCGGCTCGCCGGGGCGCCCCCCGGTGATCCCGAGCCGATGGCCCCCGAGGACCAGCGCCAGGTGGCCTCCTGGGACCGCGATCTGACCGCGCTGCTGGGCGAGTTGGAGCGCTCCCGGCGCACCGCGCGCGAGGTGCCGCTGCCGGCCGCGCTGTCCGCCACCCAGCTGCTGCGCCTGGCCGCGGACCCGGACGGCTTCGCGCGCGACCTGGCCCGTCCGATGCCGCGCCCCCCGCAGCCCGCCGCGCGGCGCGGCACCCGTTTCCACGCCTGGGTGCAGTCCCGGATCGAGCCGCTGCTGCTGATCGAGCCGGACGCGCTGCCCGGCGCCGACGACGACGGCATCGAGGACGAGCAGGACCTGGAGCGGCTCAAGGAGGCGTTCCTGCGCACCCCGTACGCGCAGCGCAAGCCGCACCGGGTCGAGGCGCCGTTCCAACTGGTGCTGGCGGGGCGGGTGGTGCGCGGCCGGATCGACGCGGTCTACCGGGACGGTGACGTGTTGTCAGGATCCGGTGGTGCGTCACGCTACGAAGTGGTGGACTGGAAGACCCACCGCGAGGAGACCGCCGACCCGCTGCAGCTCGCGGTCTACCGACTGGCCTGGGCCGAGCAGGCGGGCGTCGATCCCGAGCTGGTCACGGCTTCGTTCCTGTACGTCCGCAGCGGGCGAATCGTCCGTCCGACAGGACTTCCCGACCGAAAAGAGTTGGAACGGCTCCTGATCGGGAACAGTGACTAATGAGTCACGCAGAGCACCCAAGTCATCACGCCCGTGCCCGAAACCTGTGCGTCGTGCACGTTTCGCGCCTATTGTGGGGTCGGTAACCGGTCAACCCCCGTGCTCCGGCCGCCAGCGAGGCCCGCATTCCCTAACCCTCAGTCATCGCCGCAGGTGCCCCCGGGCATCGGCGTCTTCTGCTGGAGAAACCGACGTTGAGCGCGACCGGATGGATCAGAGAGCGGTTCACCGGGCCGACCCCGGGACCCGCCCCGGGCGCGACCGGCACCTGGCCGAGGACGGCGCTCGCGCTGCCGTTCATCGGCATGGCGCTGATCGTCGTCCTCGACTACCTCAGCGGCACCGAGGTGACGGTCGAACCCGCCCTCACCGCCGTACCCGCGCTGGCCGCCATGGTCAGCCGGCGCACCTGGTACCCCTTCGTCATCGGCCTGTGCACCGAGGCCGCCGCCTTCCTGATGGCCTTCCGCAGCGACACGCTCGGCGAGTCCGTGCACGCCGCCAGCGTCATCGCCATCCTGCTCGTCGCCACCATCGGCTGGGTCAGCGCCACCCTGCGGCTGCGCCAGGAGCGGGCGCTGGCCGACGCCCAGCTGGTCGCCTCGATCGCCCGCCGGGTCCTGCTGCGGCCCGTCCCCGAGCGGGTCGGCACCGTCCGGGCCGCCGTGCACTACGAGGCCGCCGCCGCGCACGCCCGGATCGGCGGCGACCTCTACGAGGTGGTCAACACCCGGCACGGCGTCCGGGCCGTGGTCGGCGACGTACGGGGCAAGGGCCTCGGCGCGGTCGAGACGGCCGCCGCCGTGCTCGGCGCCTTCCGCGAGGCCGCCCACCAGGAGCCCGCGCTGGACCGGGTGGCCGGCTGGCTGGCCGTCAGCCTCGACCGCGCCCTGCACGAGAACGACCACCCGGGCGTGGAGGAGGAGTTCGTCACCCTGGTGCTGATCGGCGTCGCGCCGGACGGCTCGGCGGAGATCGTCAACTGCGGCCACCCGGCACCGCTGCTGCTCCGCGGCGACCAGGTCAGACCGCTCGAACTCGACGAGACCGTACCGCCGTTGGGCGTCCTCGACCCGGTCGACGTCCGCCCGCCGGTGCACCGGCTGCGACTGCGCGGCGAGGACCGGGTGCTGCTGTTCACCGATGGGGTGATCGAGGCCCGCGACCGCGAGGGCGCCTTCTACCCGCTCGCCGAACGCTTCCCCCGCTGCGCCGACGGCCGCCCGGCCGACGTCCTGCGGCGCCTGCACGAGGACGTGGTGCGGCACGTCGGGCGCCAGCTCGGCGACGACGCGGCGATGCTGCTCCTGCAGTACGACCCGTCGCCGACGGCCGTCCTGCACGTCCCGCAGCAGGCCGGGGTCCTGACGAGACAGTAGCGGCGCCGCCCCCCGGCGCCCGCTACAGGGAGACCTCGACCAGCAGCGGCCGGTGGTCCGACACCCCGGTGCGCGGCGCGGCCGCCGGGCCCACCGCCGTGCGCGGCACGCCGACCGCCAGCACGTGGTCGAACTGCACCGCCGGCCGGTGCGAGGGGTAGGTCGGCGTGCGCGCCAGGTCGTACCAGCCCTGCAGCCGGGTGCGGGGCTCGCGCACCCGTCGACGGCGCGGCTCGGTCAGCCGCGGCCGGGCCCGGCGGGCCGCCCGCAGGTCCCGCACCCGCACCCGCGGCGCGGTGCGGTCCAGCGCGGTCGCCCCGCCGAGCACCGTGCGGGGCACCGCGCCGACCAGGTTGAAGTCGCCCAGCACCAGGTACGGCTGCGGCAGGTCGGCGATCCACCGCCGGATGCCCGCCAGCTGCGCCATGTTCCAGCCCGGTACGAAGGACAGGTGCGTCGCCACCACGGTGAACGGCCCGCGCTCGCCCTCCAGGACGGCCGCCAGCGCGGCCCGCGGCTCGTCCGGCACCGGCGTCAGCCCGCGCCGCCCGGCCACCCGCAGCGGCAGCCCGAACGGCGCCGGGGCGAAGCGCCGGGCCCGCCAGTGCCGCACCGGCAGCCGGGTCAGCAGCGCCGTCCCGTACGAGGGCGGGGCGCCGTCGCCGATCTCGGCGGGCCCGTACACCCGCAGGCCGTTCGGCCCGGACGGGTCGGGCAGCCAGCCCGCGACCGGGCCGGGGCGGCCGTGCAGCGCGGCGGCGAAGCGCCAGTCCTTGGCACCCATCGCCGCGGCCGCCACCGCCGCCTGGTCGGTGCCGCCGGAGCGCACCTGGTACCGGTCCACCTCCTGCAGCGCCAGCACGTCGGCGTCCAGCGCGGCCACCGCCTCGGCGAGCGGCTCCCCGGCGTCGGAGGGGTAGGGCCGCGGCGCGCCGTCCGCGGCGAGCGGCTGACCGTGCAACAGGTTGAAGGTGGCGATGCGCAACTGGCTCACACCGCACGACGGTACCCGGTCGCCGGGGGGAGGGGGCGCGGCTTGAGACGGGAGGGCATACCGGGTATACATACTGAGTATGTCCATCCGTCACGGTCTGCTCGCCCTGCTCGACCAGGGCCCGCGCTACGGCTACCAGCTGCGCACCGAGTTCGAGGCGCGCACCGGCGCCACCTGGCCGCTCAATGTCGGGCAGGTCTACACCACGCTGTCCCGGCTGGAGCGCGACGGCCTGGTCGAGGCCGCCGGGGAGGACGACGAGGGCCACCAGTTCTACGCCGCCACCGACGCCGGCCGCGCCGAGCTGAGGGCCTGGTTCGACACCCCGGTGCCCCGCACCAACCCCCCGCGCGACGAACTGGCGATCAAGCTCGCCATGGCCGTCACCGTCCCGGGGGTGGACGTCTCCGCCGTCGTCCAGGGCCAGCGCCGGCACAGCATCAAGGCGCTGCAGGACTACACCCGGCTCAAGGGCCGCGCCCTGGCCGGCGAATCGCGGCCCGGCGTCGTTCCTTCCGCGAGCAACGACCTGGCCTGGCTGCTCGTCCTCGACCAGCTGATCTTCCAGACCGAAGCCGAGATCCGCTGGCTCGACCACTGCGAGACCCGGCTCGCCCAGCAGGCCGAACACCTGCAGGCCCGCATCGCCGAGGCCGCCCGCGACGGCGGCACCGCGCCCGCGAAACGCGGCCGCCGCCTGCGCGCCTGAGGCCGCCGGCACCCGAACCACCGGCCCGGGCCCGGCTCCGGGCCCACACCCAGCACAAGGGGGGAATCGTGTCCCACACCCAAGAGTCCCGGCAGGCGCCGGTGCTGCACCTGGAGAACGTCACCCGCGTCCACGGCCACGGCGCTGCCGAGGTCCAGGCCCTGCGCGGCGTCGACCTCAAGGTCCACCCCGGCGAGTTCGTCGCCGTCATGGGCCCCTCCGGCTCCGGCAAGTCGACCCTGCTCACCCTGGCGGGCGGCCTCGACACCCCGAGCAGCGGCCGGGTCCTGGTCGAGGGCGCCGTCCTCGGCGACCTCAACCGCAAGAAGCTCGCGCAGGTCCGCCGGCGCTCCGTCGGCTACGTCTTCCAGGACTACAACCTGATCCCGGCCCTCACCGCGGCCGAGAACATCTCCCTGCCGCGCGAACTCGACGGCCTGTCCGCCCGCGCCGCCCGCCGCGAGGCCCTCGCCGCCCTGGAGGAGCTCGGCATCCCCGAACTCGCCGACCGCTTCCCCGACGACATGTCCGGCGGTCAGCAGCAGCGCGTCGCCATCGCCCGCGCCCTGATCGGCGACCGCCGCCTGGTCCTCGCCGACGAACCCACCGGCGCCCTCGACTCCACCACCGGGGAGGCCGTCCTCGCCGTCCTGCGCGCCCGCTGCGACGCCGGCGCCGCCGCGATGATGGTCACCCACGAGGCCCGGCACGCCGCCTGGGCCGACCGCGTGGTCTTCCTGCGCGACGGCCGCATGGTCGACGAGTCCCTCAGCCAGGACGCCGCCAGCCTGCTCGTCAGCGCCGCCACCAACAGCATGAAGGTGGACGAGTGAAGCTCAGCGCCTGGCGGGTCGCCCTGCGCATCGCCCGCCGTGACGCCCTGCGCGCCAAGGGCCGCAGCGCCCTGGTCGTCGCCATGGTCGCGCTGCCCGTCCTCGGCGTCACCGGCGCCGACGTGGTCTTCCGCAGCGCCGACCTCTCGCCCGCCGAACACGCCGTACGGGTCATGGGCCAGGCCGCCGCCGAGCTGGAGATGATCGAGCGCGGCGCCTCCGTCAAGCAGGCACCCGATCCGGAGCAGGGCTTCACCGTGGTGAGCCCCAAGGACACGGCCAAGGACGGCACCGCCCCGCAGTACACCCCCGCGCAGCAGAGCGCCCTGGACACCGCGCCCGGCGAGCTGGCCCGCCGGCTGCTCCCGGCCGGCGCCACCCTCGTGCCGGAACGCCAGGGCCCGTACACCGCGGCGAGCAGCGCCCAGGGCCTGCTCGCCACCCACGTCAGCGAGGCCGACCTGAACGACCCGGTCTGGCAGGGGCGGTTGAACAGGGTCCGGGGCCGCGCCCCCGCGAACGAGCGGGAGGCCGCCGTCACGCCGGACTTCCTCCGGCGCTCCGGGCTCGAGCTCGGTGACCGGACCGCCGTCCGCGGCCTGGAGTCCGCCCCGTTCACCATCACCGGTGTGTACGAGTACCCCGGCGAGCTCGGCGCCACCGAGCTGGTCGCGCCGCCCGGCGCGGTGATCGACCGGCTCGCCCGCACCTCCGGTGCCACCCGCGGCCCGGCCGCCGGTACCGGCGAGCCCACCCGCTGGCTGGTCAAGCTCCCGGACGGTGCCGCCCTCGACTGGCACAAGGTCACCGAGCTCAACGAGTACGGCTTCACCGCCACCTCGCGCGCCGTCCTGGTCGACCCCCCGGCCCGTGCCGACGTCCCGTACTTCACCGAACGGGACCACGGCCGTGACGGTGAGACCTCGTACTTCAACCGGACCTCCGTCGTCATCCTCGCCACGGTCATGGGGATGGCCCTGCTGGAGATCGTCCTCCTCGCGGGCCCCGCCTTCGCCGTCGGGGCCCGGCGTTCCCGGCGGCAGCTGGGCCTGCTCGCCGCCGCCGGCGGTGACCGCGCCAACGTCCGTGCGGTCGTCCTCGGCGGGGGCATCGTGCTCGGCATCACCGGCGCCGTGATCGGTCTCGGCGTCGGCGTCGGACTGGTCGCCGTGCTGCAGACCCGGGCCGAGGAACGGGCCGGGGGGCGCTTCGGCCACTTCGCCCTCCAGCCGGGCGACCTGCTCGGCATCCTGCTGGTCGGCCTGGTCACCGGGCTGCTCGCCGCCGTCGTTCCCGCCGTCCAGGCCTCCCGCCAGGACGTCGTCTCCGCGCTGACCGGGCGCGACTCGCTCAAGCCGCCGAGCCGCAAGCTCGCCGTGCTCGGACTGGTGATGCTCGGCGGTGGCGCCGCCCTCGCGCTGTTCGGCGCCACCAGCGGCAACCGCAGCCTCGCCGTCCTCGGCGGCTCGGCCGTCGCCGAGCTCGGCATGGTCGCCCTCACCCCCTACCTGGTCGGCCTCTTCGGCCGGCTCGGCCGCTGGCTCTCGCTCGGCCCCCGGCTCGCCCTGCGCGACTCGGTGCGCCACCGCGGCCGCACCGCGCCCGCCGTCGCCGCCGTGATGGCCGCCGTGGCCGGCTCCGTCGCCGTCAGCGTGTACACCGCGAGCTTCGAGGAGCAGTACCGGCGCGAGTACGTCGCCCACGGCCCGTCCGGAGCCGTCCTGCTCGGCACCGGCTGGCTCACCAGTGCCGACGGCAAACTGCTGCCGCAGATGCGCGAGGCCGTCGAACGGGCCATCCCGGACCTCGGCCCCCGTGCCGACGTCCAGAACGTGCACTACAAGGGCGACTGCTCCGACGGCGCGCCGTGCGGCTACGTCAGCGTCGAGCTGCCCAAGGACACCCGCTGCCCGATCCGCGACGCCGACCACGAGTTCGGCCCCGGCGAGGCCGAACGGATCCTGTCGACCGACAAGCGCTGCCAGGGCGACACCCGCCGCGGCAACCCGTACGGCCCGTTGGCGGCCGGCGACGCCACCCTGCTGCGCAACCTGTACGGCGTCACCGATCCGGCCGCCGGCCAGGCCCTCGCCGCGGGCAAGGCCGTGGTCTTCGACGCCCGGTACCTCAAGGACGGCAAGGTCGCGGTGCGGTTCAGCGAACCGGACGACGACAGCGGCACGGTCGGCCACAAGCCGGTCGACCACGAGATCGCCGTCGACGCCGTCCTGGCGGACGCCGCCCTGCCCGCCCCGGGGCAGGCCGTGGTCAGCCCGGCCACCGCCGCCCGGCTCGGCTTCACCACCGCGGCGGTCGGCTCGGTCTGGCTGCCCGGCACCGCGCCCTCGGACGGCGCGCAGCAGAAGGCCGACGGCGCGTTGGCCAAGATGACCGACCGTGAACTCCTGACCGTCGAGCGCGGCTACCAGAGCGAGGCCGGCCTGGTCACCCTCGGCCTGACCGCCTTCGCCGGCCTGGTCGCCCTCGGCGCGGCCGGCATCGCCACCGGCCTGGCCGCCGCCGACTCCCAGCGCGACCTGACCACCCTCGCGGCGGTCGGCGCCGAGCCCCGCATCCGGCGCTCGCTGTCCGGGTTCCAGTGCGGCGTGATCGCGGCGATGGGCGCCCTGCTCGGCGTGGTCAGCGGGATCGTGCCGGGTGTGGCGCTGCGCAAGGTCGAGGGCGCGGCGAACACCTACCCCGGGATGAGCCCGGAGCAGATCGCGGACAAGGCGCTCGTGGTCTTCCCGTGGCCGACCATCGCCGCCACCGTCGTGGTGCTGCCGCTGCTCGCGGCCGCCCTCGCGGCCGTGCTCACCCGCTCGCGGATCACCATGCTGCGCCGCTCGGGCTGAGCCCGTACCCGGCCCCGCCCGGGCCACCGCCACCCCCGTCCGCGCTCCCGTCGCGGCGGGGGTGACGGAGGTTACAGCCCGGGGAGCGCCCGGCAGCCGGACGGCCGGGGCGGGCACCCGCGCGGGCGAACTACAGTCGTCGGTATGACGAGAACCCCGGACAGCGCCGTCCGCTCCTACATCGAGTCGCACCAGGCCGACTTCCTGGCCGACCTCTCCGACTGGCTGGCCATCCCCTCGGTCTCCGCCGACCCGGAGCGCGCCGACGACGTGCGGCGCTCCGCGGACTGGCTGGCCGCCAAGCTGCGCGGGACCGGCTTCCCGGTGGCCGAGGTGTGGGAGACCGACGGCCTGCCGGCGGTGTTCGCCGAGTGGCCCTCCGGGGACCCGTCCGCCCCGACCGTCCTGGTCTACGGGCACCACGAC
Organism: Kitasatospora sp. NPDC093550; assembly: GCF_044764985.1. NCBI lineage: Bacteria > Bacillati > Actinomycetota > Actinomycetes > Kitasatosporales > Streptomycetaceae > Kitasatospora > Kitasatospora sp. NPDC093550. The sequence continues at coordinate 90,890 of NZ_JBIWJF010000013.1, read as the reverse complement.
GTGCAGCCCGCCGCGAAGGAGGACGGCTGGGACACCGAGCCGTTCACCCCGACCGTGGTCGGCGACCGGCTGTACGCGCGCGGCGCCGCCGACGACAAGGGCCAGGTGTTCTTCCACACCCTGGGCGTGCGCGCCCACCTGGCCGCGACCGGCCGCACCGCGCCGGCCGTCAACCTCAAGCTGCTGATCGAGGGCGAGGAGGAGTCCGGCTCCCCGAACTTCGCCGACCTGGTCCGCCGCGAGGCCGGCCGGCTGGCCGCCGACGTGGTCGTCATCTCGGACACCGGCATGTGGTCCGCCACCACGCCGACCGTCTGCACCGGCATGCGCGGCCTCGCCGACGCCCAGGTCGACCTGTTCGGCCCGGACACCGACATCCACTCCGGCTCCTTCGGCGGCGCCGTCCCCAACCCGGCCCAGGTCGCGGCCGAGCTGGCCGCCGCGCTGCACGACGCCGACCGCAGGGTGGCGATCCCGGGCTTCTACGACGGCGTGGTCGAGCTGACCGAGCGCGAGCGCGAGCTGTTCGCCGAGCTGCCGTTCGACGAGGAGCAGTGGCTGCGGGTCGCCAAGTCGTACGGCACCCGCGGCGAGGCCGGCTACTCGACCCTGGAGCGGATCTGGGCCCGCCCGACCGCCGAGGTCAACGGCATCTGGGGCGGCTACACCGGCCCCGGCGGCAAGACCATCGTCCCCGCGTCGGCGCACCTGAAGCTGTCCTTCCGGCTGGTCGCCGGGCAGGAGGTGGAGAAGGTCCGCGAGGCGGTGCGCGCGTGGGTGGCCGAGCGGGTGCCCGAGGGCGTCCGGTACGAGCTGGTCTTCCCGGGCGCGACCCGGCCCTGCCTGACCCCGCTGGACCACCCGGCTCTGCGGTCCACCGTCCGCGCGATGGAACGGGCCTTCGGGCAGAAGGTCCTCTTCACCCGCGAGGGCGGCTCCGGCCCCGCCGCGGACCTGCAGGACGTCCTGGGCGCGCCGGTGCTGTTCCTGGGCATCTCGGTGCCCTCGGACGGCTGGCACTCGGTCAACGAGAAGGTGGAGCTGGACCTGCTGGCCAAGGGCGTGGAGACCGCCGCCTACCTGTGGGGCGACCTGGCCGAGAACTTCCGGCCCGGCGCGTGACCGGAGCTCCGCCCACCACGGCCTCCGCGCGCACCGCGGCGGCCGTTCGCACCGAGGCGGCCGTGCGCACCGCGGCCGCCGTCCGCGAGACCGCCTGTCAGATCACTCATCCGGATGATTCACCACGTGGGGATGGAACCTGTGAGCACCGTGCCTGAGACCGAGCGCCCGTCGCAGCTGGCACTGGCCAGGGCCGGGGTCGACCGGGCCGCCGAGCACCGGTTCGACGAGCCCTGGCTGGCGGCGGCCTGGAGCCACCCGGCCACCCGGGTGCTGCCGATCGCCGGCGGCGAGGCCTTCGTGGTCGACACCGCGCGGGGCACCGAGCTGGTGCTGCTGCCCTCCTTCGAGGCCCCGCAGACCGGCGACCGGTACTTCCTGGGCACCGACGAGGACGGCGTGTCGTACTTCGCGCTGGCCGGCGAGAGCCTGCCCGGGCGGCTGGACGGCGACGCCCGTCCGGCCGGGCTGCGCGAGGTCGGCGCGCTGCTGTCCGACCGCGACGCCGGGCTGCTGGTGCACGCCGTCGCGCTGGAGCACTGGCACCGGCTGCACAGCTTCTGCTCGCGCTGCGGGCACCCGACCGAGAAGGCCGGCGCCGGGCACGTGCGGCGCTGCACCTCCTGCGCGGCCGAGCACTACCCGCGCACCGACCCGGCGGTGATCATGGTGATCACCGACGAGCAGGACCGCTGCCTGCTCGGCCGCCAGGCGCTGTGGCCCGAGGGCCGCTGGTCGACCCTGGCGGGCTTCGTCGAGCCGGGGGAGTCGATCGAGCAGGCGGTGGCCCGCGAGGTGCACGAGGAGGCGGGCGTGCGGGTCGGCGAGGTCCAGTACGTGGCCAGCCAGCCCTGGCCGTTCCCGTCCAGCCTGATGCTCGGCTTCACCGGCAAGGCGCTGCCCGGCGGGACCGAGATCACCGTGGACGGCGAGGAACTGGCCGAGGCGCGCTGGTTCTCCCGCGAGGAGCTGCGGGCCGGGATGGAGGCGGGCGAGATCCTGCCGCCGTCCGGCATCTCGATCGCCCGGCACCTGGTCGAGCTCTGGTACGGCGAGCCGCTGCCCTCGGCGGCGCGCTGGTAATGCCAGACGAAAGGGGGCGCGCGGCCCAAGCCGCGCGCCCCCTCTTTTCTTTCCGATCCCTTTCCGAATTCCCCACGACCCGCTGTTCGTATCCGGACGGGCCAGTTCTGCTACCGGAACGCACGTCCGGCGCGGCGCCGTCAACCCGCACGGACGACATTGCCGGAAACGGCTGAAACCGCGTCACCGCGCTCGCTACATTCACTCGGGTGACAATCCCCCGGGGCACCGCCCAATCCCCCAAATACCAGCGCCTCGCCGCCGACCTGCGCCGTCGGATCGCCGAGGGCGAGTTCACCGCCGACGCCGCCCTGCCGGTCGAGAGCGAACTGGAGCGCCAGTACGGCGTCGCCCGCAACACCGTCCGCCTCGCGGTCGACGTCCTGGTCAACGAGGGCCGGCTGGTCCGCCTCCAGGGCAAGGGCACCTACCTGCGCGAACACCCCGTCCTGGACCACCGCGCCTACGGGCCCACGCTGGCCCCCGCGCCGCGCGACTGCCTGGCCGCGCCCTCCGCCGTCTACCTCGGCGAGGCCGCCGAGGCCGGCCGCGAACTCGGCACCGACTTCGAGATGATGATCGTCCGGGCCCGGGTGGACATCGCCGAACGGCTCGGACTGCGCCCCGGCGAGGCCATCGTGGTCCGCCGCCAGCTGCGGCTGCTCGACCGCGAGCCGTACTCCATCGAGGAGAGCCACTACCGGGCCGGCCTCGCCGCCGGCACCCCGCTGATGGAACCCGACCCCGTCGAGGGCGGCGACGAGGCGGTGCTCGCCGCGCTCGGGCGGGTCGAGGTCGGCGCCGTCGACCACCTGGTGGCCCGGATGCCCGGCCCCGAGGAGGCCCAGTGGTTCCAGGGCGGACCCGGCGTGCCGCTCATGGTGCAGACCCGCGTCACCTACGACCGGCGCGGGCCCGTCCGGGTCATCGAGACCCGCTACTCGGCCGACCGCAGCCGGCTCGTCTACGGCGTCGGCGACCTCGGCGCGCGCACCACCCTGCCCGCGCCCGCCGCGCCGGTCGACCCCGCCCGGGCCGACGCGCCGTGACGCGCGCCGGCCGGACGGACGGACCGGCCGGCTCAGGCCGCCAGGGCCTTCTTGACCTGCAGCAGGCTCGGGTTGGTCATGACGACCTGCTCGCCGCCGCCCACCGGCGTCACCAGCACCGTCGGCACCGTCTGGTTGCCGTCGTTCACCGACTCGACGAAGGACGCCGACGCCGGGTCCTCCTCGATGTTGATCTCGGTGTAGCCGATGCCTTCACGGTCCAGCTGGCTCTTGAGTCGGTTGCAGTACCCACACCAGGTCGTGCTGTACATCGTCACGGTGCCGGACATCGAGGGGGCTCCTTCGAAAGAGAGGTGCGTGCGGTCTCCGGACTGAACGTCCACCGGGCGGCGGGCATTCCGACCCGCCATCCACCGCACTGCGGAGCGATCATCCTGCGATCACACCGGGCCTGTGGACAACCCCGCCCCCGTTGTCCCACCGGGCTGAGAGGATGGAACGCATGCAGGAAGACCTCTTGAGCGGCAGCCCGTACGACGGCCCCCACGGCTCCCCCTGGGCCGACCCCGGCACCGCCACGGGCCCCGACGCCGTGCTCGCCGGGCTCGACCCCGAACAGCGCGCCGTCGCCACCGCCCTGCACGGCCCCGTCTGCGTCCTCGCCGGCGCCGGCACCGGCAAGACCCGCGCCATCACCCACCGGATCGCCTACGGCGTGCGCAGCGGCGTCTACCACCCGCAGCAGGTCCTCGCCGTCACCTTCACCGCCCGCGCCGCCGGCGAGATGCGCGGCCGGCTGCGCCAGCTCGGCGCCGACGGCGTCCAGGCCCGCACCTTCCACGCCGCCGCCCTGCGCCAGCTCCAGTACTTCTGGCCGCGCGCCGTCGGCGGCCCCGTCCCGCAGCTGCTCGAACGCAAGGTCCAGCTGGTCGCCGAGTCCGCCGGCCGCTGCGGCCTGCGCGTCCAGCGCACCGAACTGCGCGACCTCACCGCCGAGATCGAGTGGGCCAAGGTCACCCAGACCGCCCCCGAGGACTACCCGGCCGCCGTCGCCAAGTCCGGCCGCGAAGCCCCCCGCGACCCGGCCGAGACCGCCCAGGTCTACCGCGTCTACGAGGAGGCCAAGAGCCGCCGCGGAAACATGGACTTCGAGGACGTCCTGCTGCTCACCGCCGCCATCCTGGAGGACCGCCCGGACATCGCCGACCAGGTCCGCTCCCAGTACCGGCACTTCACCGTCGACGAGTACCAGGACGTCTCCCCGCTCCAGCAGCGCCTGCTCGACCAGTGGACCGGCCCCGGCGGCGGCGCCAGCCTGTGCGTCGTCGGCGACGCCAGCCAGACCATCTACTCCTTCACCGGCGCCACCCCCGACTACCTGCTGAACTTCCGCAGCCGCCACCCCGAGGCCACGGTCGTCAAACTCGTCCGCGACTACCGCTCCACCCCCCAGGTCGTCCACCTCGCCAACGGGCTGCTCGCCCAGGCCCGCGGCGAGGCCGCCCGCCACCGCCTGGAACTCGTCTCCCAGCGCGAGGCCGGCCCCGAGCCCGTCTACACCGAGTACGAGGACGAGCCCACCGAGGCCGAGACCACCGCCCGGCGGATCAAGGAACTCCTCGCCGCCGGCGTGCGCGCCAGCGAGATCGCCGTCCTGTTCCGCACCAACGGCCAGTCCGAGGTCTACGAGCAGGCCCTCGCCGACCTCGGCGTCCCCTACCAGCTCAAGGGCGCCGAGCGGTTCTTCGAGCGCCCCGAGGTCCGCGACGCCGGCGTCCTGCTGCGCGGCGCCGCCCGCGCCGCCTCCGACCCGCTCACCGACGGCGCCCCCGACCTGGCCGGCCAGGTCCGCGCCGTCCTCGCCACCCGCGGCTTCACCCCCGAGCCCCCGGCCGGCTCCGGCGCCGTCCGGGACCGCTGGGAGTCCCTGGCCGCCCTCGTCCGGCTCGCCGAGGAGTTCGAGCGCACCCGCGCCGCCGAGGGCCGGACCACCGACCTCGCCGCCTACGTCGCCGAACTCGACGCCCGCGCCGCCGCCCAGCACGCCCCCGCGGTCGAGGGCGTCACCCTCGCCTCCCTGCACGCCGCCAAGGGCCTCGAATGGGACGCCGTCTTCCTCGTCGGCCTCACCGAGGGCACCCTGCCGATCATCTACGCCAAGACCGACGAGCAGGTCGAGGAGGAGCGCCGACTGCTGTACGTCGGCGTCACCCGCGCCCGCAAGCACCTCACCCTCTCCTGGGCGCTGTCCCGCTCCCCGGGCGGCCGCGCGAGCCGCAAGCCCAGCCGCTTCCTCGACGGGCTGCGCCCCGGCTCCGCCGCTCCCGGCGCGCGGACCGGCGCGCGCGGCGGCCGCGGGGGCGTCGAACCCGGCGAGCGCTCCGCCGCCCGGCGGGTCCGCGGACCGGTCAAGTGCCGGGTCTGCGACCGGGTGCTCACCGACGCCGTCGAGCGCAAGCTGCGCCGCTGCGAGAGCTGCCCGTCCACGATGGACGAGGCGCTCTACGAGCGGCTGCGCGAGTGGCGCGCCCGGCAGGCGAAGAAGCAGGGCGCCCCGGCCTACGTGGTGTTCACCGACGCGACGCTCATGGCGATCGCCGAGGACGTGCCCGCCGGCCGCGGCGAACTGGCCTCGATCTCCGGGGTCGGTGCGATGAAGCTGGACAAGTACGGGGCCGCCGTGCTCTCGTTGTGTGCGGGGGAGGAGCCCGAGGAGGATCCGGACGGCGTCGAGGACGACGGTCCGGTCGATCCGGCGTGAGCCGGCGCGGGCGCGGTCCAGGGGACTGCTCGGGGACTTCGACACCGGCCGTGGAACACGCCGTGGAACTCGCCGCGAAAAATAGTTTGCGCGGCATACCGGGAGCGCAATAGCCTGCCGGAGCGGTCAAGGGGACGCGGTCGCACGGGGTGACACCTGTGCCGATTCCCCTCGCCCACAGCTTTACCGAGACAGACATCCGAACATTCGGGGCCGGGGGAACCTGGCTCCGCGAGACGCCGAGAGGAGGCGAAGACAGTGGGAAACATCATGATCACCAAAATGACTGGCCAGACCGTTGTCGCTGCCTCCCTGCGTGCCGCCCGCCTGCGGGCGCTCGCCGAGCTCGGTGGAACCGGTCTGGGTCTCGACACCACCGGTGTCTCCGTCGCCCCCGTTGTCAGTGGTCTTGGACACACTGAGCTGTGCCTCACGGCCGGCAGGAGCATCGAAGGCACCGTTGTCGAGACCGGTCTGTCCCGTGACTGGGCGCCGGTCGGCACGTCGCGCTCCCCGCGCGATGAGCGACCGACCCAGGCACCGAAGGCGGCCGTAGCCGCTGCCATTCATGGCGGCTATGCGCGGGTCATCGGTGCCGGAAACGCCCAGAAGCAGAACGAGCAGCTGATCAACCAGGCCATGGCCGCCTTCAACGGCGCCGAGGCCTTCCGGATGCGGGCCTTCCGCGGGCCTGAACCCTGGAGAGAACGAACCTGAGCCAGCCTCAGGTCGGCCACTCCAGGGCCGCGGAACCCGTCACCACCGGGATCCGCGGCCCTTCTGTTTTGTCCGGTACGCAAGACCACCCAGGCCCTCCGGGGCCTCCGGCCCAGCACCACCAGTCCACTGGGCCGGAACCACTGAGAAGACGAGGAAGACGCCCACAGTGTCCACGGTCATCACACCGCCCACCCCGTCCGTACCGCCGACAAGCCAGATCACCAAGGCCGACCAGGCCGACCCCCCGGAGGTTCCTTCCATGCAGATCAGCTCGATCGAGCAGGCCGAGGCTCTCGGTCTCCCCATCCCCTGCCGCGCCTTCGACCCCGAGGTCTTCTTCGCCGAGACGCCCGCCGACGTCGAGTACGCGAAGTCCCTCTGTGGCACCTGCCCGGTGAAGGACGCCTGCCTCGCCGGCGCCCTGGAGCGGCGTGAGCCGTGGGGCGTCTGGGGTGGCGAGCTCTTCGTCCAGGGCGTCGTCGTGGCCCGCAAGCGGCCGCGTGGCCGCCCGCGCAAGACCGAGGTCATGGCGTGAACCCCGCCGACCAGGCCAGGGTCGTCCGCCGGGGAGAGCAGCCCCCGCTGGACAGCGCCCTCCGCCGTTCCGTGCGGATCGCCGCCGCCAAGGCCGACGCCGCAGCCCGTAGCCCATTTCCGAGCACGCACCACGAGCAGGACCACGACATGACCCCCGCCGCCGTCGATCCCACCGCCCGCGCCGAGCAGGCCACCGAACGTCAGACCCAGAACAGGATCCTCGAAATGCAACTCCTCCACGAATCCCTGGCCCGGGCCCATATGCAAGACAGGCTCCACGAGGCCGAGAACCAACGGCTCGTCAGCCGGGTCGTCCGGGCCCGCAAGCTCAAGCAGCGGGCCGAGCGGGCCTCGCTGCGGGCCCGCAAGGCCCTGGCCGTGGCGCTGATGTAGCGCCCGCGGGCCCCCGGGCCCTCCGCTCGACCCCCGTCGTGCCGCAGGCCGCTCCCCCTGAGGGGGAGCGGCCTGCGGCCGTTGGCGCGGGACGCCGGTCGGCTCAGCCCTCGGCGGAGCCGGTGCTCCTGCGCGCCTTCGGCTGCTGCGGCGGCTGCTGCCGGGCCTTGTGCACCTTGTGGGGCTGCTTGGGCCGCTTGGGCCGGTCGGCGAACTCCGGGAGCCACTCCAGCATCTCCGCGCGGAACGGCGCCTCGGCGCCCAGCTGGCAGAGCACGCCGATGGTGCTCAGCGTCACCCGGTGGATCAGCAGGTACGCGGGGGGCAGGTTCAGCTGCTTGCCCAGGTCGTAGGCGGGCGAGCGCGGATCGGCGATCCGGGCCGCCTGGGCCCGCATCCAGGCCCGGGTGAAGTGGAAGTTCTCCACCGCGGCCGGCTCGATGATCGGCAGCAGGTAGTCCAGCACCGCGTCCGGGTCCAGCTGGATCGAGGGCTTCACGAAGCCCTCCTCGCGCAGCATCTTCAGCACGCCCGCCGCGTCCCCGTCCAGGGCCATCCGCAGCGAGGCCCCGATCGGGGCGGGCAGCCCGCCCGGCAGCCGGTCCACGGTGCCGAAGTCCAGCACGCCCAGCCGCCAGCCCTCGGCCGGACCGTCGTCCTTCAGCAGCCGGAAGTTGCCCGGGTGCGGGTCGGCGTGCAGCAGACCGGTCCGGGACGGGCCGGCGAACAGGAAGCGGGCCAGCAGCTGGCCGGCGCGGTCGCGCTCCTCCTGGGTGCCGCGCGCGATCACCTCGGCCAGCGGGGTGCCGTCCATCCACTCGGTGACCAGCACCTGGTCGGCCTGGGCCACCACCCCGGGCACCACGATGTCCGGGTCGCCCGCGAACTCCTCGGCGTGCCGGCGCTGGGCCTGCGCCTCCAACTCGTAGTCCAGCTCCTCCGAGACGCGCTCGCGCAGCTCGGTGATCAGCGGCTTGATGTCCAGCCCGGGGATCAGCGGGCCCAGCAGCCAGGCCACCCGGCTCAGCTGCGACAGGTCCGCGAGCAGGGCGTCGCCCGCGCCCGGGTACTGCACCTTCACCGCGACCCGGCGCCCGTCGTGCCAGACCGCGCGGTGCACCTGGCCGATCGAGGCCGCCGCCGCGGGCCGGTCGTCGAACTCCAGGAACAGCCCGCGCCAGTCGGGCCCGAGCCGCTGGGCGAGCGCGGTGTGCACCGTGGCGGCGGGCATCGGGGGAGCGGCGTCCTGCAGCTTGGTGAGCGCCGCCCGGTACGGGCCGGCGACCTCCTCGGGCAGCGCGGCCTCGAAGACGGACAGCACCTGTCCGAACTTCATCGCCCCGCCCTTGAGCTCGCCGAGGACCTTGAAGAGCTGGTCCGCGGTGGCCTGTTGGAGCTCGGCGGTGACCACCTCGGCCGAGCGGCCGCCGATGCGCTTGCCCAGGCCGAGCGTGGCGCGACCGGCTATCCCCAGCGGCAGGGCGGCGAGCCGTGCCGTACGGGTCATTGCCTTGCGCGGAAGATCGCTCACCCGGGCCTCCAATCCCTGGCCCCCCGATCACCGGACGGCCGACCATCACTACGCCATTGTGCCCGCTCCCCGCCCCGGGCCCGTCGGAATTCTGCGGGGTGGGGCGGGGAGTGCCGTCCCTTTGCGGGGAGTTGGGCGGCTTGGTCCGGCCCTTGGCCCGGCCCGAGGTCAGCGGGGCAGTCGCAGGGCGAGGCCGTCCAGGACGACCTCCAGACCGTAGGCGAACTTGGCGTTGCGGGTCTCCACCGGGTCCGGGGCCGGGTCCGCGGCAGCGGCCGTGTAGGCGCCGGAGAGGTGGGCGTAGTCGGCGGTGGCCTCCAGGGCGGCCGGCATCAGCCGGGCGATGAACTCGGCCTCGGTCTCGCCGGAGCGGGCGATCGTGGTGAGCCAGGCGGCCTCGGTGGTGCTCATCCCGATGACGTAGGAGAGCAGCACCTCGATCGCCCGGGCCGGCTCCGGGAAGCCCGCGGTGGAGAGGAGGGCGCCCAGCCGCTCCGAGTAGGAGAGCAGGTTGGGGCCGAGGTAGGCGAGGCCGGCCTGGCCCAGGACGGAGGAGAGCCAGGGGTGACGCAGGGCCGTCGCCCGGAACGCCTCGGCGGCCTCGACGGCGGCGGCGCGCCAGTCGGGGCTGTCGGCGGGCGGCACGGCCATCTCGCCGAAGACCTCGTCCACGGCGAGCTCCATCAGCTCGTCCTTGGTGGCCACGTGCCGGTAGAGGGAGGTGGCGCCGGCGTTCAGCCGGGCGGCGAGCTTGCGCATGCTCAGGGCGTCGATGCCCTCGGCGTCCAGCGCGGCGATCGCCTCGCGGACGATCGCGGCCCGGCTGAGGGCGGGCTGGTCGGGCTCGCGCTGCGGGCGGGCCCACACGGACGGGATCGGGGTCGTTCGGGCGGCCATGGGCGGCTCCTCCTCCTCGCTGCTGCACGCACCACCCGGTGCGCACACCGTTCGCATCGAGCGTACAGGAGTCGATGGTTGCGCACACCGTTCCGCTGTGCGTACAGTGTTCGCATCGAAGGAACGACGTGCGCATCACTGGAACGGTGTGCGCAACAGGGAGGGGTAGCCATGTCAGTCGACGACGCGACCGGGGCCGGGAGTCGGAACCCGCACCGCTGGTGGATCCTGATCGTGCTCTGCCTGAGCTCGCTGGTGCTGGTGGTCGACAGCATGGCCCTGACCGTCGCGGTGCCCTCGATGACCGCGGACCTCGGCGCGAGCGCCCAGGACACCCAGTGGATCCTCGACTCCTACGTCCTGGTCTTCGCCGGCCTGCTGCTGACCTCCGGCAGCCTCGGCGACCGCTTCGGCCGCCGGAAGGTCATGATCATCGGATTGCTGCTCTTCGGGGCGGCATCGCTCGCGGCGAGCTTCTGCACCAACCCCGGCGAGGTCATCGCCGCCCGGATCGCGATGGGCGTCGGCGGCGCGCTGATCATGCCCTCGACCCTGTCGATCCTCATCACCGTCTTCGACGAGGAGGAGCGCAACAAGGCGATGGCCGCCTGGGGATCGGTCTCGATGCTCGGGCTGGTCGGCAGCCCGGTGCTCGGCGGGGTTCTGATCGACCACTTCTCCTGGCACTCGATCTTCTTCATCAACGTCCCGGTGGTGGCGCTGGCGATCCTGGCCGGCCTGCTGCTGATGCCGGAGTCCAAGGGACCGTGGCAGAAGCCCGACCCGCTCGGCGCCGTGCTGTCCGCCGTCGGCATGACCGCCCTGATCTGGTGGATCATCGAGATCCCGCAGCACGGCGCGTTCGCCGGCCGTGCGCTGCTCACCCTGGCCGTCGCGGTGGTCGCCCTGGTCGGCTTCGTGGTGTGGGAGAACGTCACCGCCGCGCCGATGGTGCCGCTGGCGCTCTTCAAGGCCCGCAACTTCAGCGGGGGTTCGCTGTCGCTGACCCTGGTGCAGATCGGCAACGGCGGACTGCTGCTGGTGCTCACCCAGTACCTCCAGTTCGTCCTCGGGTACTCGCCGGTCAAGGCGGGCCTCGCGTTCCTGCCGCTGGCCGTCGCGGCGCTGCTCGGCAACGGGCTCGGCGCCAAGTTCGCGGCGAAGTTCGGGAACCGGCTGCTGATCCTCGCCGGGATGCTCGTCATGGCCTCTTCGTTCGCGCTGCTGACCACCGTCTCGGCCGACACCGGCTTCACCGTCCCGGCGGTCGCGCTCGGGCTGCTCGGCCTCGGGGCGGGCCTGGCGATGCCGGCCGCGGTGGGCGCGCTGATGGGGACGATCCCGCCGGAGCAGGCGGGCGTCGGCTCGGCGCTGAACGACACCATCCAGCAGGCGGGCACCGCCCTCGGCATCGCGATCCTGGGCTCGCTGCTCTCCAGCGGCTTCGCGAGCGGGATGCCGGCCGGGACGCCGGAGCAGGCGAGGCACTCCATCGCCGGGGCGCTGGCGCTCGCGAACGGGGACTCCGGACTGGTCCGCACCGCCCGGGAGGCGTTCACCGCGGCGATGACCACGACCTTCACGGTCAGCGCGATCGGTGTGCTGGCGGCGGCGATGGTGGCGACGCTGGTGATGCGGGACCGGAAGGCGGCGCAGGCGGAGCAGGGCGAGGAGCAGGGGGTGGTCGCCGCCTGAGTGGTCGGGGCGGGGTGGGGGACGCGGAGAAGGCCGGCGCCTTGGGGCGCCGGCCTTCGGTGTTCTGTCGCCTTCTTGGGGCCCCTCCCCCCCTCCCCCCACCCCACCCCGCCCCGTTTCGTTTCGTGTGGCCGTCTGGTCTGTCTTGGGCAGACCAGATCGAGCCGGACCAGACCAGACCAGACTGAGCCGGACCAGGCCGGGCCAGGCCGAGCCATGCCCAGGTCGGCTCAGTCGGACCCTTCCGGCTCAGGCCGGTGGCAGCGGCTGCCAGAGGCAGCCGCAGTCCGGATGTCCGCGCAGCCGCAGCCGCCGGGCCATCCCGTCCGCCGCCGACACCTCGCACCACCCGTCCACGCTCGGCGGCCGGCCGCCGTCCAGGTACACCTGCACCTGCAGCGCGGCCAGCCCGGCGACCGCCGTCGCCAGGGCCGTGTCGCAGGCCGGTGTCGGGGCGCGGCCCGGCCCCTGGTGGGCCAGCTGGGCCAGCACCCGGGGCCAGGCGGCGTCCTCGTCCTCCCGCCGCAGCACCAGGCAGTGCCCGCAGGCCGACTTCCCCGGGACCACCAGCGGCCCGACGACGCCGAACTCCTCGACCACGCCCACGTACAGGTGCGGCACCCCGGCCCGGAGCAGCAGCCTGGCCTCGTACGTCCCGCCCGCGAAGGCGGCGCTGCCGTCCCGGGGCGCGAGGACCACGAAGTCCGGCGGCGGGTCGCCGGGCCTGCGGCGCGGTGGCGGCGCCATCGGACGGCCCGCGGCGCGGCGCACCGCCTCCCGGGCCGCCGTGGTGCGCAGCCGCCCGACGTCCCCGGGCGGGAGCCCGGCGGGGGAGCAGTCGCCCGGCTTCACCCGGCCCTCGTCCGCGACGGTGACGCTGCCCGCTCCGCCGGCGGCCAGTACCGCCGCCACGGCGGCGCCGACCCGGCCCGCGCCGCGCACCTCGATCCGCGCGTCGGCCCGGCGGGCCAGGACGGCCGGCGCGGCACCCGGGCCGGAGTGCACCAGGGAGAGCGAGGCGAGGTCGGGCCCGAGCAGCTCCCGGTGCGGCTGGGGGAAGCGGGCCAGCGCGCGTTCGGCGGCCTCCGCGTCGTCCAGCAGCCCGGTCTCCGCGAGTTCGGTGAGCAGGGTGTCGGCGGGCTCGCGGCCGAGTCCGATCCGCTCGCCGGCCTCGATGAGCTCGGGCCGGTCGCGGGTGCCGTCGAGCAGCCCGAGGAACTCGCACAGCGTCGGGTCGGCGTTGCCGAGCACCCCCGCGTGGCGGGTGACGGTGCCGAACTGCAGGGTCTCGGAGTCCCGCCAGCTGCGGGACAGGGCGGGCTTCAGAGCGAGGCGCACGGCGATCTCCCTTCCGATCGTTTCCGGACGGCTGACCGCAGCATGCCCCATCACGGCGACGGGGTGCCGAAGGTTATCCACAGGACCGTGCACATGATCAGAACATTGGTTCGCACGCCCTGTGGATAACCGGCCATCCTCCCCGGCGTCGGTTTCCGGACACCCGCCGTCGACTTTTCGTTCCCGATCACTCCATGAAAGATTCCGGCCACGGCAGCGGACTTCTGTCCGTGCCACCGGGTAACGTCGTGTGCCATGGCAGCCGAGCGGGACTCCCATCCACCGGCGTCGCGTCGGCGTGCCCGTGCCGCGTCCGGGGCGCAGGTCGCGACGCCGAACACGCGCGGGCGCCCGGACCAGAAGCACTCGGAGCAGCAGTCGAGGTCGGCGCCGTCGCCGCATCCGCCCGTCGGGGCGCTCTCCCCCGAGGTGCACGACGGCCGGCGGGTCGAGGTGCGGCGCAGCGCCCGCCGCAGCCGTACGGTCTCCGCCTACCGCGAGGGCGACCGCACCGTGGTGCTGATCCCGGCCCGGATGTCGCACGCCGAGGAGCAGCGCTGGGTCGCGCAGATGCTGGAGAAGCTCGCCGCCCAGGAGTCCCGGCGGATCCCCGGGGACGAGGCCCTGATGGCCCGGGCCCGTGAGCTGTCGGCCGCCTACCTGGACGATCGCGCCCACCCCACCCAGGTCCGCTGGGTCACCAACCAGAATTCGCGCTGGGGTTCCTGCACCCCGAGCGAGGGGACGATCCGCCTCTCCCACCGCCTGCAGGGCATGCCGGAGTACGTGCTGGACTACGTGCTGCTGCACGAGCTGGCGCACCTGCTGGTGCCGGACCACGGCCCGGCGTTCTGGGCGCTGCTGGAGGCCTACCCCCGGACCGAGCGGGCCCGGGGGTACCTGGAGGGCGTGGTGTCGGCCGCGCGGCTGCCGCACATCCCCGGTGCCCGGCACGCCGACCCGGGGTCGGGTCCGGCCGGCTCCTGCGGCTGACACCGGCCGGGAGCGGCGGCGGGTGGGCGGAGCTCGTCACGAGGAGCGGAGCAGAGACGAGAAGGGGGCGCGGGCCACAGTGGCCCGCGCCCCCTTCTCGTGTCGTGCCTCAGCCGGTGAGCCGCCGCGCGCGGGCCACCAGGTCGCGCACCGAGTGGTCGGTGAGCTCCGGCAGCCGGTCGAAGTCGAACCAGCGCAGGTCCAGCGATTCCTCGCTGATCAGCGCCTGCGCGCCGGCCGGGGCCAGCGCGATGTACTGGACGTCCAGGTGGGTGTTCTCCGGCCGGTCCTTGCCGGTGCAGCGGACCTGGTGGCGGTCCAGCTTGGCCGGGACGGGGGCGCCGTCCGACTCCAGCAGGACCAGGTCGGGGATGCCGGACTCCTCGACGGCCTCGCGCAGCGCGGCCGAGGCGAGGTCGCCGTCGCCGGGCTCGCAGTGGCCGCCCATCTGCAGCCACAGGCCGACCTTGGGGTGCAGGGTGAGCAGCACCCGCCCGGCCGCCGGGTCGACGACCGCCGCGCTCGCGGTGATGTGCGCGGGCAGGCAGGACCGGTACAGGCCCTCGGGCTGCGCGGCCAGGTGCTCCAGGTAGTCCAGTCGCAGCCGCTCCTGGTCCTCCTCGGCGGGGCGCCAGGCGGACAGCGTGCGGACGGCGTCCGCGTGCAGGGTGGACGCGGACGTCTCGGTGTCCGTCATGCGGTGGGCTCGCCCTTCCCGTCGGAGTCGGTGCCGTCGTTCTTCGGCTCGCCGTCGCCCTTGGTGAGGTCGGGCTTGCCGGCCGCGGCCTCGCCGAGCAGCTTGTCGAGCGCGTCGAAGTCGATCCCGCCCTCCAGGCCGTCCGCGGTGTCCCGGTGCACGAAGGCGTCCGGGTCGTCGAGGTCGGCGGCGGTGGGCAGCATGTCCGGGTGCTCCCAGAGCGCGTCCCGGCCCTCGACGCCGCGGGCGTCGGCGAGCAGTGCCCACAGCCGGGAGGCGTCGCGGAGCCGGCGCGGGCGCAGCTCCAGGCCGACCAGGGTGGCGAAGGTCTGCTCGGCGGGCCCGCCGGCCGCGCGGCGGCGGCGGACGGTCTCGCGCAGCGCGCCGGCCTGCGGCAGGTGCGGTTCGGCGGCGGCGTGGACGACGGCGTCGACCCAGCCCTCGACCAGCGCGAGCGCGGTCTCCAGGCGGGCGAGCGCGGCCTTCTGCTCGGGGGTGTCCTCGGGCTGGAGCAGGCCGCCGGCCAGCGCGTCCTGGAGTGCCTCGGGGTTGGTCGGGTCGAGCTGGCCGACCAGCTCCTCCATGCGGGAGGTGTCGACCTTGATGCCGCGGGCGTAGGCCTCGACGGCGCCCAGCAGGTGGGCGCGCAGCCACGGCACGTGGGCGAAGAGCCGCTGGTGGGCGGCCTCGCGCAGGGCGAGGTAGAGGCGGACCTCGTCGGCGGGCACGCTCAGGCCCTCGCCGAACTCGGCGACGTTCTGCGGCAGCAGCGCGGCCTTGCCGGCCGGGGCGAGCGGCAGGCCGACGTCGGCGGAGCCGACCACCTCGCCGGCCAGCGCGCCGAGCGCCTGGCCGATCTGGGTGCCGAACATGGCGCCGCCCATGGAGCGCATCATGCCCATCAGCGGGCCGGCCATGGCCTGCATCTCCTCGGGCAGGATGCCGCCCATGGCGTTGCCGACCCGCTCGGCGACCGGGTCGACCAGGTCCTTCCAGACCGGGAGGGTGGCCTCGATCCACTCGGCGCGGCTCCAGGCGACGGCGGTGCCGGCGCCGGAGGGGAACTCGGTGGAGCCGTCGAGCCAGAGGTCGGCCAGCCGGACGGCCTCGGCGACGGCGGAGCACTCGGCGTCGCTGACCGAGCGGTCCTTGCTCTTGCCCTCGGCGGGCTCGGCGACCACGGTCTGCCGGGCGATGTTCGTGGCGAGGTCCCAGTTCACCGGGCCGCCCTCGAACGAGAGCATCTGCCCGAGCTGCTGGAACGCGGCGCCGAGGTCGCCGGGGTTCATCCCGCCGAACATCGCGGCGAAGGGGTTGTCGGCACCGGCGCCGCCGGGGCCGCCCGGGGCGCCGGGGAGGCCGAACATCGCGCCGAAGGGGTTGGCGCCCCCGAAGCCGAACGGCTGCGGGCCGGAGCCGGACTGGTCCTGGTCCTTCTTCTTCTGCGCGTCGTCGGGCTTGGCCTTGCCGTCCTCGGGCTCCTCGGGCGGAACGCCGAATCCGAAGGGAAGGTCGCTCACGGGGTCCTCGATCCGGTCGGCCGTCATGCGGGTGTGGCGGAAAAGTCTGCGCCCGGGGCGGCGGCGGAGTGGGGGACTCGGGGGCGGCTCCCGCGCGGCTGGCCCGCGCCGGGTGCACCGCCGGGCCTTCGCCTCGGGCAGGATGGACGTACGTGACACACGTCCGTACGCACATAAGCTAACCGTGGAGGATGGCCGGTGAGTTCCCCGCCTTCGGACGTTCGCTCTGGGCTGACCGGAGGAGAGGACGCGTCGGACACCACGGCGTCACCGCCTCCAGCCTACGGCGGACGGCCGCTGACCGTGGCGGTGACCGGCGCCGCGGGCGTGCTGGGCGAGCGGGTCGCGGCGCGACTGGTCGCCTCCCCGCACGTGAAGAAGGTCCTGGCGGTGGACGACCGGCGCGGCGAGGTCCCGGGTGTGCACTGGCGGGTGCTCGACGTGCGGGACCCGGCGGTGGCCGAACGGCTGGCCGGGGTCGACGTGGTGGTGCACCTGGCGATGGACTTCGGCATGGAGTCGGATCCGCGGGCCCGCAGCGCCTACAACGTGCGCGGCGCCCAGACGGTGCTGACCGCGGCCGCCGCGGCCGGGGTGCACCGGGTGGTGCTGTGCACCTCGGCGATGGTCTACGGCGCGCTGGCCGACAACGAGGTGCCGTTGGCCGAGGACTCCGAGCTGCGGGCGACCGAGGAGGCCTCGCTGGTCGGGGACCTGCTGGAGATCGAGCGGCTGGCCCGCCGGGCGCCGCGCGCCCACCCCGGGCTGCAGGTCACGGTGCTGCGCCCGGCCGTGGTGGTCGGCCCCGGGGTGGACACCGTGCTGACCCGGCACTTCGAGGCGCCCCGGCTGCTGGTGGTGGCCGGCTCCCGCCCGTGCTGGCAGTTCTGCCACGTGGACGACCTGTCGGCGGCGCTGGAGTACGCGGCGCTGGGCCTGGTCGAGGGCGAGGTGACGGTCGGCTGCGACGGCTGGCTGGAGCAGGAGGACGTGGAGCGGCTGTCGGGGATCCGGCGGATGGAGCTGCCGGCCGCGCTGGCGCTCGGCACGGCGGCCCGGCTGCACCGGCTGGGCCTGACCCCGGCGCCGGCCGGGGACCTGGCGTACACGATGTACCCCTGGGTGGTGTCCGGCAGCCGGCTGCACGAAGCGGGCTGGCGTCCGGCGCACACCAACGAGCAGGTGCTGGCCGAGCTGCTGGCCCAGGTGTCCGGCAAGCACGCGGTGGCCGGGCGCCGGCTGGGCGGGAAGGAGGCCGCGACCAGCCTGGGGGCGGCCGGGGCGACGGTGGCGCTGGTCGGTACGGCGGCGCTGGTGCGCCGGGCCCGCAAGCGGCGCCGGTTCTGACGCGGGGCCCGCGTGGTGCGGTGCCGGGCGGTGGACCGGCGCCGTTTCTCGCGGCTCCCGCGTTTTCTCACGATGCGAAATTGCCACATCGTGATGCGGAAGACACTTGCCTCCGACGGGCCCCGATGGGGAATCATGGGGTCATGTCCGAGAACCACGACCCCATCCGCCTGCTCGCCATCCGCGACACCCCGCTCTCGCTGGACGAGGTGTACGAGGCGGTCGGCGACGACGCGGCCGGCGGCACCACCGTCTTCGTCGGGACGGTCCGTGACCACGACGGCGGCAAGTCGGTGACCGCGCTGGAGTACAGCTGCCACCCCACCGCCGAGCAGGAGATGCGGCGGATCGCCGAGAAGGTGTGCGCCGACTTCCCGGTCAAGGCGCTCGCCGCGGTCCACCGGGTCGGCCGGCTGGAGATCACCGACAAGGCCGTGATCGTCGCGGTCTCCTGCGCCCACCGCGGCGAGGCCTTCGCGGCCGCCCGCCGGCTGATCGACGACCTCAAGCACGAGGTGCCGATCTGGAAGCACCAGGTCTTCACCGACGGCGAGGAGGAGTGGGTCGGCGCCGGCGGCTGCTGAGGCCCGCACCCCGCGGAACCGTCCGCACACCCCGCGCGTCTGTCGGGTCAGGCGCGCCGGGGTCTCACTCGAACGGGTTCGCGGCGGCGCCCCGAATACTCCCTGGAAGTGAGCCGATCGGCCGTCCCGTAACCCGGACGGCGCCGGCCGCGTTGTCCGCCGGAGTGGTTAATCTGCTCATAGACACGACGAGCTGGGAGTACTGACATGGGTGCGCTCGCCTGGTTGATCATTCCGGTTGTCGCCGTCCTGGTCGCGGCCCTCTGGGCGGGATGGGCCCAGCGGGCCCCGCGGGCCACCGGGGACCCGGCCTCCCTCGCCGAACACCGGCGCTTCATGGCCGCCATGGAACGCACCACCGCGGGAGCCGCCGCCCCCGGCGAGCGCTCCGGCCGGTAGCCCGGCGGGCGCGGCTTCATCCGCGTCCCGTACTGTCGAGGCATGCCACGCCGCTCCGCGACGATGCTCGCTGCCACCCTGCTGCTCATAGCGCTGCTCTGCGTCTCGGTGCTGATGAAGGTGCCGTACACGGAGATGAGCCCGGGGCCGACGTACAACACGCTCGGCAACCAGGGCGGCAAGCCGGTGATCAGCATCGCCGGGCACGACTCCTACCCGACCACCGGGCACCTCAACATGACGACCGTCCAGGTCACCGGGGCCAAGTACGAGCCCAGCCTGGTCAACGCGGTGGTCGGCTGGCTGCGCGACGACGTGCTGGTCGTGCCGCACGACAACGTCTACCCGAAGGGGCAGTCGGACGCCGAGGCGAAGAAGCAGAACGCCGAGGAGTTCGCCTCCTCCGAGGACAGCGCCCGTACCGCGGCGCTCAAGCAGCTGGGCATCCCGGTCGGCAGCGAGCTGATCGTCAAGTCGGTCACCGCCGGCGCCCCGGCCGAGGGCAAGCTGCACGCGGGCGACCAGATCGTCGCCGTCGACGGCACGCCGGTCGGCTCGGTCGAGCAGGTGGTCGCCGTGGTGACCAAGCACAAGCCGGGCGAGTCGGTGGTCTTCACCGTCGTGCCGCGGGTCAAGGACGCCGCCGGGAACGCCGCGGCCGCCCCGGGGACGAAGACGGACGTCACCGTCCCGACCGTCCGGGCCAAGGACCTCGACCCCAAGGCCCCGGCCGAGCGGGCCGAGCTCGCGGTGGTCGGCATCGGCACCGGGATCCGGCACACCTACCCGTTCCAGATCGACATAGGGCTGCAGGACGTCGGTGGCCCGAGCGCCGGGCTGATGTTCTCGCTCGGCATCATCGACAAGCTGACCCCGGGCGGCGACCTCACCGGCGGCCGCTTCGTCGCGGGCACCGGCACCATCGACGACGACGGCAAGGTCGGCCCGATCGGCGGGATATCGATGAAGCTGATCGCCGCCCGGGACGCCGGGGCCGAGTACTTCTTCACCCCGTCCTCGAACTGCGCCGAGGCCACCAAGAACATCCCGTCGGGGCTGACCCTGATCAAGACGGACACCCTGGACAGCGCGTTGAAGTCGCTGGAGCAGGTCCGCTCCGGGCAGACCTCCGCGCTGCCGTCCTGCGCCGAGTAGTCCCGGCGGCAGGACCGCGCGGAGGGCCGCTGCGGGCGTTGCGGGCGGCGGCGGCCGGGCGCCCTCGCGGTCGACCTACGCGAAGGTCGCCAGCAGCGCGTCGGTCAGGCCGGGCACCAGGTCCGGGCCGGTCAGCACCTCGCGGGCGACGTCCTTGGAGCGCAGTCGCAGGGCGATCTCCTTCTTGCCGTCGCGCAGCACGGCGGCGGTGATCCGCACCTCCTCGCGCTTGGGGTGGTTGGCCACCCACTCGGCGAGCTGGGCGTCGGAGGCGCCCCGCGGACGGGACTGCTCGGCGCCCGGGGGCAGCATCAGGCGCTCGACGACCAGGGCGCAGCCGGCCACGGCGTCCGGCCAGGCGATGGTGCCGAGGAACTTGTCGAGCTCCATGCCGGCCGGCAGCTCGTCCTGCTCGACCGGCGTGAGGCCGGGCTCGTCGTCCTCGGCGAGGCCGAGCTGCTTGGCGATCCGGGGATCGGCCTTGCGCAGCGCGGCGCTGTCCACCAGGGCGAACAGTCGGGCCGGGAGGTCCCAGCCGAGGGTGGCGGCGTACTCGTCGATCTCCAGCGCGGCCCGGGTGAGCGGGGAGGCGGCCGGGAGCTTGGAGACGTCGTCGGGGGAGTTGTTCAGATCAGACGCGTCGGACATGCCTCAATCCTCACACGCCGGGCGGGGCGCGCTCGCCGGGCGGCTCCGCCGGGGTGGGCCGCCGCCCCGGCGGGGGCCGGGAGCGGGGGCCGCGTAGTAACCGTCCGCTAACGGTGGGAACTCGGCCGAAGCCTGGTTAAGTTGCTCTGACGACCGACCGATATCCAGACGACACAGCTGAGGTGCCACCGTGGTATTCCAGATGCCGGAACGCTCAGGACCGGGTTTCCGGCGAAGGGTGGGCCCGCCCTCGCGGCGGGCGCGGGTGGCCCTGCTGACGGTGGGCGTGCTCGCGGTGCTCTTCCTGCTGTTCGTCATGTTCGCGGGCTTCTGGACGGACTGGCTGTGGTTCAGGTCGGTCCACTACTCCTCGGTGTTCACCACCCAGCTGTGGACGAAGATCGGGCTGTTCGCGGTCTTCGGCCTGCTGATGGCGGCGACCGTCGGCTTCAACATCTGGCTGGCGCACCGGCTGCGGCCGCCGCTGTCGGCGATGTCGGTGGAGCAGCAGAGCCTGGACCGCTACCGGGCGGGCCTGGCGCCGTTCAAGCGCTGGGCGCTGATCGGCGTCTCGCTGGTGATCGGCCTGGTGGCGGGCGCCGCGGCGTCCGGCCAGTGGCGGACCTGGCTGATGTGGACCAACGCGACGTCCTTCGGCGAGAAGGACGCCCAGTTCGGCATGGACGTCTCCTTCTACGCCTTCGACCTGCCGTTCTACGAGTTCGTGCTGGGCTTCGCGTTCAGCGCGGTGATCGTCTCGCTGCTGACCTCGGCGCTGGTGCACTACCTGTACGGCGGGCTGCGGCTGCAGGGCCCGGGCCGGCGGGCGAGTGCGGGCGCGCAGGGGCACCTGGCGGTGCTGCTGGGCGTGTTCGTGCTGCTGAAGGCCGTCGCCTACTGGCTGGACCGGTACGCGCTGGCGGTCAAGACGGGTTCGTACAAGGGCGTCTCGGGCTGGACGGGCCTGCGCTACGTGGACGCCAACGCGTTCCTGCCGGCCAAGACCATCCTGTTCTTCGTCGCGATCATCTGCGCGGTGCTGTTCTTCCTGACCCCGATCCGCCGCACCTGGGCGCCGGCCCTGATCGGGCTGGGGCTGATGGTGCTCTCGGCGGTGCTGATCGGCGGCCTGTACCCGGCCATCGTGCAGCAGTTCCAGGTCAAGCCGAACGAGCAGGCCAAGGAGACGCCGTACATCCAGAAGAACATCGACGCCACGCGCCAGGCGTACGGGATCGCGGCCTCGCAGACCACGCCGTACACCCCGCAGGGCGCGACGACCGCCGACGCGCTGAAGCCGGACGCGCAGACCGTCGCGGACATCCGCCTGCTGGACCCGAACATCGTCTCGCCGACCTTCCAGTCGATCGAGCAGCAGCGCAACTACTACGCCTTCCCGAACACGCTGGCCGTGGACCGCTACGGCTCGGGCGCGGACAAGCAGGACAGCGTGGTCGGCCTGCGCGAGCTCGACCTCAACGGCGTGCAGCGCAACTGGATCAACGACCACTTCAAGTACACCCACGGCTACGGCGCGGTGGTGGCCAAGGGCAACCAGGTCAACGACAAGGGCGAGCCGGTGTTCACCGAGTCGGGTCTGCCGGCCACCGGTGCGCTGGGCGACTACGAGCAGCGGATCTACTACGGCGAGAAGACGACGACGTACTCGATCGTCGGCGGCTCGAACAAGGAGATCGACTACACCACCAAGGCCGGCGAGAACAAGGAGTACGTGTACTCCGGCGCCGGCGGCGTCTCGCTGGACAACCCGCTGACCCGGGCCGCCTACGCGGTGCGCTTCGCCGAGCCGCAGATCCTCTACGCGGGGGCGATCAGCGACGGCGCCAAGGTGATCTACAACCGGACGCCGAAGGAGCGGGTGGAGAAGGTCGCGCCGTGGCTGTCGATCGACGCCGACCCGTACCCGGTGGTGCAGGACGGCCGGGTGGTGTGGGTGCTGGACGGCTACACCACCTCGGACGGCTTCCCGTTCTCCTCGAAGACCACGCTGGGCACCGCCACCAAGGACTCGCTGACCAACCAGCGCGGTGAGCTGCTGACGGTCGCCAACCAGGTCAACTACATCCGCAACTCGGTCAAGGCCACGGTGGACGCGTACACCGGCGAGGTGAAGCTCTACCAGTGGGACGAGCAGGACCCGGTGCTGAAGACCTGGATGAAGGCGTTCCCGGGCACCGTCGAGCCGAAGGCGGACATCCCGTCGACGCTGCTGCCGCACCTGCGCTACCCGCAGGACATGTTCAAGGTGCAGCGCGACCTGCTCGGCCAGTACCACGTGACGGACGCCAACTCCTTCTTCAACGGCTCCGACATCTGGCAGGTCCCGGTGGACCCGACCAGTGACACCAAGCAGGTCCAGCCGCCGTACTACGTGACGGTCCGGATGCCCGACGCCGCCGCCGCGAGCTTCTCGCTCACCAGCACCTTCGTGCCCAACGGGCGCCCCAACCTGGCGGCGTTCATGTCCGTCAACGCGGACCCGGGGCCGGACTACGGGAAGATCCGGATCCTGAAGATGACGGGTGACATCGGTGCCCCCGGCCCCGGCCTGGTGCAGTCGAAGTTCAACTCGCGCCAGGAAGTGGCCCAGCAGATCACGCTGCTGAAGAGCGGCGGCGACTCGGACCTGGAGTACGGCAACCTGCTGACCCTGCCGGTCGGCGGCGGACTGCTCAACGTCGAGCCGGTGTACGTGCGCGGACGCGGCGCCAAGTACCCGACGCTGCAGAAGGTCCTGGCGGTGTACGGGGACGACAACGTGGCGTTCGAGAACACCCTGGCGGACGCGCTGAAGAAGCTGTTCGGCGAGGGTGCCCCGCCGGCCACGCCGGTCGCCTCCTCGTCCAACCCCTCGGTGCCGGCCAACCCGTCGAACCCGTCGAACCCGTCCACCCCGACGACGCCCACGCCCACCGCGCCGGCCACGCCGACGCCGGGCGGGACGATCTCGCCGGAGTTGCAGAAGGCGCTGGCGGACGCGGAGAAGGCGTACAACGACAGCCAGACGGCGTTCAAGAACGGCGACTGGGTGGCCTACGGCAACGCCCAGAAGGCGCTCGGCGAGGCGCTGAAGGCGGCCGAGGCGGCCCGCGGCGGCAGCCCGGCCCCCGCCCCGACCGGCACCCCCGCCCCCGGCGCCACCGGCGGCGGATCGCCGAGCCCCAAGCCCTAGCGACGGCCGCCGCTCGGCGGTGGCCCCGCTGAGCTGCGGTAACCGTTTTCCGTTCCACCCCGCGACCGTGCTATGGTTTAACCACCGACGCGGGGTGGAGCAGCTCGGTAGCTCGCTGGGCTCATAACCCAGAGGTCGCAGGTTCAAATCCTGTCCCCGCTACAAAGGCCAGAGGCCCGGAGGATCCTTCCTCCGGGCCTCTGGTGTTTCCCGGGATGGTTTCGCACACAAGCGGTGGGAACCGCTCCGGTACTATCGACCGTCGCCAAGGAGGACGGCAGCGGGGTTTGTGAGGTTGAAGTGTCGGGAAATCGACAAAGCGCCGAAGCAATTTCGTCGGCTTCGGGTCGGCTCCGCTCGAATTCGGCCGGGGCAGGTGTACGCGGGTAGCGGGTGATGCGACGATGGGACACATGGGGGACGGTGCACGGCTGCTGATCAGCCGTCGGGTCCGGCGCCTCTCCTGGGAGTCCCCCCGGTCGCACGCCGGGGCACGATGCCGCGACACTCTGGGGGAGCGGGAGTCGGCATGAGGCTGATCGGCAAGTCAGGCGCCAAGTCCGGGGCGGCGGCCGAGGCGGACACCGACGCCTGGGCGGAGAGCGCCGAGAGCCCCGAGAACCGGCCCGGAGCCCTCCCGGCCCAGCGCACCAGCGGGCTGTCCGAGCGCCCCACCCCGGGCTACGGCCCCGACAGCCTGGTCCACGTGTCCAGCCGTCAGTTCGCCGCCGCCGTCGGCGCGTACGGGGAGCCCGCCGGCGAGGAGCCGGCCGCCGGCGCCGCGCTCGACCCGGCGGGCCTGGACCCCACCAGCTTCGAGAGCGCGCTGGCCGCCCGCGAGTCCGCCGCCCTGGAGGCCCGCCACCGGCAGGCCGCCGACGGCGGGGACCCGGACGCCGCCAGCCGGGTGGGCACCCTGCTGCTGCGCCGCGGCGACCTGGAGGACGCCGAACCGTACCTGCGCGCCGCCGCCGCGGCCGGGGTGCGCGCGGCCGCCAACAACCTCGGCGTGCTGCTGCACCAGCAGGGCCACCGGGCCGAGGCCGGCCAGTGGTGGCGCCACGCCGCCGTCGCGGGCAGCGCCCCCGCCGCGCACGCGCTCGGGCTGCAGCTGCGCGACCAGGGCGAGGAGGAGGCCGCGGAGTACTGGCTGCACTTCGCCGCCGACCACGGCCACCCGCTCGGCGCCTACGCGCTGGGCGACCTGATGGAGCACCGGCGGGACGTCCGGGCCGAGCGCTGGTTCAAGGTCTCCGCCGACGCCGGGCACCGGGAGGCCGCCTACCGGCTCGCCCGGATGCGCGAGGCCGCCGGGGACAAGGAGACCGCCGAGGCCTGGTACCGCACCGCCGCCGCCCGCAGCCACGCCCGCGCCGCGCTGCGCCTGGGCGTCCTGCTGGAGGAGCGCGCCCGCACCGAGCCGTCGCTGCTGGAGGAGGCGGCCCGCTGGTACCGGCAGGCCGCGCAGAACGGGGAGCCGCGCGCGGCCTGCGCGCTGGGCTTCCTGCTGCGCGACTCCGGGGACATCGCGACCGCCGCCGAGTGGTGGCAGGAGGCCGCCGAGGCGGGGGACGGCAACGCCGCCAACGCGCTCGGCGCCCTGCACGCGAGCCGTGGCGAGGCCAAGGAGGCCGAGCGCTGGTACCGCGCCGCCCTGGACGCGGGCGACCAGAACGGGGCCTTCAACCTCGGCCTGCTCTGCGCCGGCACCGGCCGCGAGCAGCAGGCCGAGCAGTGGTACCGCCGGGCCGCGTACGCCGGGCACCGGGAGGCCTGCAACGCGCTGGCCGTGGTGCTGCTGCAGCGCGGCGACGAGTCCGGCGCCGAACCGTGGTTCTCCAAGGCCGCCGAGGCCGGCAGCGTGGACGGCGCCTTCAACCTCGGGGTGCTGTACGCCGGGCGCGGCGAGCAGCGGCAGGCCCAGGAGTGGTACGCGCGGGCCGCCGCCGAGGGGCACGGCGAGGCCGCCCTGCAGCTCGCGGTCGTCCAGGAGCAGCGCGGCAACCTGGCGGGGGCGCTGGAGCGCTACCGGCAGGCGGCGGCGGGCGGTTCGGCCGAGGGCGCGTTCCGGCTGGCCTCGCTGCTGGACCGGCGCGGGGACGCCGACGCCGAGGCCGAGCACTGGTACGCGCTGGCCGCCGACGCCGGGCACCGGCGGGCGCAGGTGCGGATGGGCGTGCGGGCCGCCGAGCGCGGGGCGCTGGAGATCGCCGAGAGCTGGTACCGGCGGGCCGCCGAGGCCGGCAGCCGCAGCGCCGCGTTCAACCTGGGGCTGCTGCTGGCCCGGCAGGACAGCGAGGCCGAGGCGATGCTCTGGTACACCCGGGCCGCCGACGCCGGGCACGGGCGGGCCGCGCTGCGGCTGGCGCTGCTGGCGCTGCGCCGGGGCGAGCCGGTGCAGGCGGAGAACTGGTGCCGGCGGGCGATCGACCAGGGGCCGGCCGAGGTCGCGGAGCGGGCCGGGCGGCTGCTGGGCGCGCTGCACGCGGAGCTGAGCGCGTAGCGGCCGAGGAGGGGCCGAGAGGCCGAGAGGTCGGGGCGCCGAGGGGCCGTTGCGGCCGGGGTGGCCCGGGGGCCGGGATGGTCCGGGTGGGCGTGCGGGCGGGTCAACTGCCGTACTGCGGGCGGCAGTCCGGGCACAGGCCGCGGTAGGTGACCTCGGCGGCGGTGACGGTGAAGCCGAAGCGCTCGGCCGCGGGCAGCGCGGCGAGCGGGTCGCCGTGCGGGTGGACGTCGCGGATCGTGCCGCAGCCGGAGCAGACCAGGTGCTGGTGGGCGCGGTGCGCGTTGGGGTCGTAGCGCCGGGCGCGGCCGTCGGTGGCGACCTCCAGGACCTCGCCGAGGGCGACCAGCTCGCCGAGCGTGTTGTAGACGGTGGCGCGGCTGATCTCGGGCAGTCGGGCCGCGGCGCGGGCGTGCACCTCGTCGGCGGTGAGGTGGACGTGCTCGCCGCCGAGGACCTCGGCCACGACCCGGCGCTGCGAGGTCAGCCGCCAGCCGCGTTCGCGCAGTCGCTCCAGCAGGTCGTTCATGGCAACCAGAGTAGGTCAGTGTCCGGTATTGCTTCCAGTATTGACTTGGACAAAGTCCAAGTTAGGATCGTGTCATCACGACCGGACCCGTGGAGGCACCCGTTATGACCACGCAGGACGAGCTGCGCCCGACCCTCACCACGGAGGCGGGTGCCCCCGTCGCCGACAACCAGAACACCGAGACCGCGGGCGTCGGCGGCCCCGCCCTGATCCAGGACCAGCTGCTGTTCGAGAAGCTCGCGCACTTCAACCGCGAGCGGATCCCGGAGCGCGTGGTGCACGCCCGCGGCGCCGGGGCGTACGGCACCTTCACCGTCACCGCCGACGTGACGCCGTGGACCCGGGCGGCCTTCCTGTCCGAGGTCGGCAAGCAGACCGAGGTCTTCCTGCGCTTCTCCACCGTCGCGGGCAACCTCGGCGCGGCCGACGCCGTGCGCGACCCGCGCGGCTTCGCGCTGAAGTTCTACACCGAGGAGGGCAACTACGACCTCGTCGGCAACAACACCCCGGTGTTCTTCATCAAGGACGCCATCAAGTTCCCGGACTTCATCCACACCCAGAAGCGCGACCCGTACACCGGCTCGCAGGAGGCCGACAACGTCTGGGACTTCTGGGGCCTGTCGCCCGAGGCGACCCACCAGGTCACCTGGCTGTTCGGCGACCGCGGCATCCCGGCCTCGTACCGGCACATGAACGGCTACGGCTCGCACACCTACCAGTGGCAGAACGAGGCCGGCGAACACTTCTGGGTCAAGTACCACTTCAAGACCGACCAGGGCATCCGCAACCTCACCCAGGCCGAGGCCAACGCCCTCGCCGGGGAGGACCCGGACAGCCACCAGCGCGACCTGCGCCAGTCGATCGAGCGCGGCGAGTTCCCCAGCTGGACGGTGCAGGTCCAGATCATGCCGGCGGCCGACGCGGCGACCTACCGCTTCAACCCCTTCGACCTGACCAAGGTCTGGCCGCACGCCGACTACCCGCCGATCGAGATCGGGAAGCTGGAGCTCAACCGCAACCCCGACAACGTCTTCGCCGAGGTCGAGCAGTCGGTCTTCTCCCCGGCGCACTTCGTGCCCGGCATCGGCCCGTCCCCGGACAAGATGCTCCAGGGCCGCCTGTTCGCGTACGCCGACGCCCACCGCTACCGGGTCGGCATCAACGCCGACCACCTGCCGGTGAACCGCCCGCACGCCACCGAGGCCCGCACCAACAGCCGCGACGGCCACCTGTACGACGGGCGCCACGGCCGGCAGAAGAACTACGAGCCGAACAGCTTCGGCGGCCCGGTGCAGACCGGCCGCCCGCTGTGGGCCGCCACCGCCGTCGACGGCGTCACCGGCAACCACGGGGCGCCCTCGCACGCCGAGGACGACGACTTCGTGCAGGCCGGCACCCTGTACCGGCTGTTCTCGGAGGACGAGAAGCAGCGGCTGATCGCCAACCTGGCCGGGTTCATCGCCAAGGTCTCGGCCGACCGCGAGGACATCGTGGACCGGGCGATCGACAACTTCCGCAAGGCCGACGCCGACTACGGGCAGCGGCTGGACGCGGCGGTCCGGGAGCTGCGCAAGCAGTAGCCGCAGCCGGGCCGAGAAAGCGGCAGGCCCTGTGACCAGCTCCCACTGGTCACAGGGCCTGCATCCACGGGCGCGCCCGCTCGGGGCGGGGAGCCGCCGGTTCCGGGCGGTGTCAGACCGAGAGGCGGCGCAGCGTCTCGTCGTGCAGCAGGCCGTTGGAGGCGACGGCGTCGGCGCCGCCCGGGCCGGGGACGCCGTCCAGGCCGGTGAAGCGGCCGCCGGCCTCCTCGACGATGACGCAGTTGGCCGCCATGTCCCACAGCGACAGCTCGGGCTCGGCGGCGATGTCCACGGCGCCCTCGGCGACCATCATGTACGACCAGAAGTCGCCGTAGGCCCGGGTGCGCCAGCAGGCGCGGGTGAGGTCCAGGAACGGGTCCAGGCGGCCGCGCTCCTCCCAGCCGGTGAGCGAGGAGTAGGAGAAGGACGCGTCCTCGATCCGGGAGACGCCGGAGACGTGGATCCGGGAGGCCTTGGCCAGGCTGCGGCCGGCGAAGGCGCCGAGGTCCTTGGCCGCCCACCAGCGGCGCTGCAGCGCGGGGGCGGAGACGATGCCGACCACCGGGCGCTCGACGCCGTCCGGGCCGTCCTCCAGCAGGGCGATCAGCGTCGCCCAGACCGGGACGCCGCGGATGTAGTTCTTGGTGCCGTCGATCGGGTCGATCACCCAGCGGCGCGGGCCGGAGCCCTGCAGGCCGAACTCCTCGCCCAGGACCGCGTCGCGCGGGCGGGCGCGCTGGAGCACGCTGCGCACGAGCTCCTCGGCGGCCTTGTCGGCGTCGCTGACCGGGGTGAGGTCCGGCTTGGTCTCGATCTGCAGGTCGAGGGCGCGGAAGCGCTCCAGGGTGACCGAGTCGGCCGAGTCGGCGAGGACATGGGCGAGTCGGAGATCGTCGTGGTAGTCGGCCATGTCCGAAACACTAGCGAGCCCGCCCCGATCGGCACAGCCGGGCTCGCGGAGCGGGACGGGGTGTCCCGAACGCGTCGGCACCGGGCCAGGAGCGCCCCCCGAGGCGAGTGGGCGACACCTCAGTGCGCCGTGCCGCTGAGCTGCAGGCCGATGACGCCGGCGATCACCAGGGAGATCGAGACCAGCTTGAGCACCGAGGTGGTCTCGTCGAGGAAGGCCATCCCGTAGATGGCGGTGCCGGCCGCGCCGATGCCCGTCCAGACCGCGTAGGCGGGGCCGACCGGGAGGCTCTTCAGGGAGAGGGTCAGCAGGCCGAAGCTGCCGAGGGCGAACACGCAGAAGCTGATGGTGGGCCAGAGCTTGGTGAAGCCCTCGCTGAGCTTGAGGTTGATCGCGAAGCCGGTCTCCAGCAGGCCGGCCAGGATCACCAGGGCCCATGCCATCGTGTGCCCTCCCAGTGGATCGACGGTCGGACCGTACCCGGCCCGACCTTCCTATGATCGCCAGGCGGGGGCGGTCCGACACCTCGAACGGGCCACGGACAGGGGGCGGGCGGGGGCTCAGTCGCCCTCGCGGGCCTCCTTGCTGGCCAGCAGGCGGCGCAGCGAGTAGAGCCGGGCGGCCTCGGCGTGGCCGTCGGCGACCCAGGCGTCCAGGGCGCAGTCCGGTTCGTCGTGGCTGCAGGCGCGCGGGCAGTCGACGGTGCCGGGCTCCAGGTCGGGGAAGGCGAGGATGACCCGGGACGGGTCGATGTGCGAGAGGCCGAAGGAGCGGAAGCCGGGGGTGTCGATCACCCACCCCGGGTCCAGGGCCTTCTTGGAGCCGGGCTTGGCGCCGGGCGGCGGGGGCAGCCGCAGGGCCAGGGCGGAGACCGTGGTGTGCCGACCGCGGCCGGTGACCGCGTTGACGTGGCCGGTCTGCCGCTGGCGGTCCGGGACGAGGGCGTTGACCAGGGTGGTCTTGCCGACGCCGGAGTGCCCGATGAACACCGTGGAGCGTCCGCGCAGGTACTCCCGGACGGCCTCGGCGCCGGTGGTCTCCAGCTCGTCGCGGCGGGTGACCACGTACTGGATGCCGAGCGGGGCGTAGGAGTCCAGCAGCGTCGCGGCCGGGGCCAGGTCGGACTTGGTGAGCACCAGCAGCGGCTCCATGCCCGCGTCGTAGGCGGCCACCAGGCAGCGGTCGATCAGCCGGGGGCGCGGCTCCGGGTCGGCCAGAGCCGTGACGATGGCCAGTTGCTCGGCGTTGGCGACGACGATCCGTTCGTACGGGTCGTCGTCGTCCGCGGTGCGCCGCAGCACCGAGCTGCGTTCCTCGACCCGGACGATCCGGGCGAGGGTGTCGGTGTCCCCGGAGAGGTCGCCGACCAGGTTGACCACGTCGCCGACGACGACCCCCTTGCGGCCCAGCTCGCGGGCCTTCATGGCGACGACCTCGCGCTCCTGCTTGGTGCCCGGGTCGACCAGGCAGGTGAGCCGGCCGCGGTCGACGGTCAGCACCATCGCCTCGGCGGCGTCCTCGTGCTTGGGCCGGATGCGGGTCCGCGGCCGGGAGCCCCGGCGGGCGGGGCGGTTGCGGATGTCGTCCTCGTCGGCGTCCTTGCCGTAGCGGCGCATGTGCTCAGTCTCCGCTCAGACGTCCGCCGTCGCTTCGCCGAGCAGCTCGGCCCACATCCCGGGGAAGTCGGGGAGGGTCTTGGCGGTGGTGGCGACGTTCTCCACCTCCACGCCGGGCACGGCGAGGCCGAGCACCGCGGCGGCGGTGGCCAGGCGGTGGTCCTCGTAGGTGTGGAAGACGCCGCCGTGCAGCGGGCGCGGGCGGATCCGCAGGCCGTCCTCGGTCTCGGTGACGTCGCCGCCCAGGTCGTTGATCTCCTTGGCGAGCGCGGCGAGCCGGTCGGTCTCGTGCAGGCGCAGGTGGGCGATGCCGTACAGGTGGGACTCGGAGTCGGCGAGCGCGGCGACGGCGGCGATCACCGGGGTGAGCTCGCCGACGTCGTGCAGATCGGCCTCGATGCCGTGGATCCGGCCGGTGCCGGTGAACTGCAGGCCCTCGTCGGTGAACTCGCAGGCGCCGCCCATCCGGGTGTAGATCTCGCGCAGCTGGTCGCCGGGCTGGGTGGTGTGCTTGGGCCAGTCCCGCACGGTGACCCGGCCGCCGGTGACCAGGGCCGCGGCGAAGAACGGCGCGGCGTTGGAGAGGTCCGGCTCGACCACCAGGTCGCGGCCGATCAGGGCGCCCGGGGTGACCCGCCAGACGTCCTTCTCGCCGCCGTCCTCGGGCGCGTCGACCTGGGCGCCGGCCTTGCGCAGCATCTCCACGGTCATCCGGATGTGCGGCAGCGACGGCACCGGGCCGCCGACGTGCCGGACCTCGATGCCGTGGTGGTAGCGGGCGCCGGAGAGCAGCAGGGCGGAGACGAACTGGGACGAGGAGGAGGCGTCCAGCTCGACCGGGCCGCCGTCCAGCGAGCCGGTGCCGTGGACGGTGAGCGGGAAGGCGCCGCGGCCGCCGTCCTCGATCCGGGCGCCGAGCGCGCGCAGGGCGTTGATCACGCCGTGCTGGGGGCGCTCGTAGCACCGCGGGTCGCCGTCGAAGTGGACCGGGCCGTCGGCGAGGACGGCGAGCGGGGGCAGGAAGCGCATGACCGTGCCGGCGTTGCCCACGTCGACCGAGGCGGGGCCGAGCAGGGCGGGGGCGGGGATGACCCGCCAGGCCTCGCCGCCGCCGGTGCCGCCGGCGTCGTTGTTGACCGTCTCCTCGATGGTGACGCCGAGGGCGCGCAGGCCGTCGGCCATCAGCTGGGAGTCGCGGCTGCGCAGCGGGCGGCGCACCCAGCCGGGCTTCGCGGCGAGCGCCGCCAGCACCAGGGCCCGGTTGGTGACCGACTTGGAGCCGGGGATGGTGATGGTGGCGTCGACGGGGCTGGTCGCGACGGGGGCGGGCCACAGGGTCTCGGTCATGTGGCAAGTCTAGGGGCCGGGTGGCCGGGGGCCGTGACCCCGCTACTGGAGCGGCTGGAGCAGCCAGCTCGCGCCGAGGGCGAGGCAGGCGAGGGCGACGAGCAGGAAGACGGTGACCCAGGCGAGCGCGGGGACGTGGGTGAGCCGGGCGAGCTGGTCGGCGTCGGAGTCCCGGGCCCAGCCGATCCGGCGCTGGTGCTGCAGCTCCAGGACGGGGCGGACGGCGCCGAACAGCAGGAACCAGCAGCCGAGGTAGGCGAAGCCGGCCTGGACCTCGGCGCTGCCGAACCAGGAGACCAGGAAGAAGGCGCCGCCGGCGACCAGCACGATGAAGAGGCCGAAGGCGTTGCGGATGCGCAGGAGCAGGGCCAGCAGCAGGACGATCGCCAGCCAGAGCAGCAGGGTGATCCGGTCGGCGACGAGCAGGGCGGCGCAGCCGAGCCCGAGCAGGGCGGGGGCGGTGTAGCCGGCGGCCGCGGTGAGGACCATGCCGGGGCCGGTGGGGCGGCCGTAGGAGAGGGTGAGGCCGGAGGTGTCGGAGTGCAGCCGGATGCCGGCCAGCTTGCGGTTGGTGGCGAGCGCGACCAGGCCGTGGCCGCCCTCGTGGGCGATGGTGACGGCGTTGCGGGTGACGTGCCAGATCGGGCGGGCGAGGACGGCGAACAGGGCGACGGCACCGGTGACCAGGACCAGCCAGCCCGGCGGGGCGGGCTGGGTGCCGGTGACCTGGTCCCAGAGGGCGCTGAGGGTCTGGTCGTGGGAGCTCATGCGATCTTCCCCGCCTCCGTTCGCTGCGTTGGGCCGTTCGGGGCAGCCTCCCATGCGGGGACGGGCGGGTGGGAGCGGGCGGTTCTGGTCCGCGGATGAAGAGGTGGTGAGAAGGGGCGGCATGACAAGCTGGCCCGCATGTGCGGTCGGTTCGCAGCCAGCATCAAGCCCGAGTCCATCGTCGAGCTGTTCGATGTCGAGCAGTGGGATCCCGAGGAGACCCTCGACCCGAACTGGAACGTCGCGCCCACCAACAGCGCCTTCGTGGTGCTGGAGCGGATGGGCCGGGAGCAGCCGCGGGCGGTGCGGCAGCTGCGGGTGCTGCGCTGGGGGCTGGTGCCGCAGTGGTCGAACACCGCGGAGACGGCGGCGAAGATGATCAACGCCCGGTCGGACACGGTGCACGAGAAGCCCTCGTACCGGCAGGCCTTCGCCGCCCGGCGGTGCATCCTGCCGGTGGACGGCTACTACGAGTGGCAGACCGTACCGGGGGAGCGGGGCAAGGCGCGCAAGAAGCCGTACTTCGTCTCCCGCGCCGACGGGACCCCGCTGGCGCTGGCCGGGCTGTACGAGTTCTGGCGCAACCGGGCGGTGCCGGCCGGGCACCCGGAGGCCTGGCTGGTGACCTTCACGATCGTCACCACGGACGCCGAGGAGTCGCTGGCGCCGATCCACGAGCGGATGCCGCTGTTCCTCGACCCGGAGGCCTGGGACGAGTGGCTGGACCCGCGTTCGACCGACCCGGACGGGCTGCGGCGGCTGCTGATACCCCCGCCACCAGGTGCGCTGCTGGCCACCCCGGTGTCACCGGCGGTCGGCAGCATCCGCAACAACGGTCCGGAGCTCAAGGAGCCGTGGACCGAGGTCGAGTACGAGACCACCCTGTTCTGACCCCCCTCTCTGACCTGCATCTCTGACCTGCATCCGAATCCGCTGTGAAGCGCTCGGGAGGAGCGGACATGACCACGACCACCGAACTCGTCCCCACCGAGGCCGGGGACGCCCGGATCACCCTGCACCGGGCGGCCGCGCCGAAGGCCGTCCTGGCGCTCGGCCACGGCGCGGGCGGCGGGATCGAGGCCCGGGACCTGGTGGCGCTGGCCGGGACGCTGCCCGGGCGCGGGATCACCGTGGCGCTGGTCGAGCAGCCCTGGCGGGTGGCGGGCAAGAAGCTGGGCCCGGCGCCGAAGACCCTGGACCTCGGCTGGCGGCCGGTCGCCGAGCACCTGGCGGGGCAGGGCCTGCCGCTGGTGGTGGGCGGGCGCAGCGCCGGGGCCCGGGTGGCCTGCCGGACGGGGGCGGCCACCGGGGCGGTGGGCGTGGTGGCGCTGGCGTTCCCGCTGCACCCGCCGGGCAAGCCGGAGAAGAGCCGGGCGGAGGAGCTGCTGGAGTCGGGGCTGCCGACGCTGGTGGTGCAGAGCGCGGCGGATCCGTTCGGCGGGCCGCAGGAGTTCCCGGAGCTGCCGGCCGGGCACGAGCTGGTGGCGGTGCCGTACGGCAGCCACGGCTTCGAGGTCCCCAAGCGGGCGCCGGTGGGGCAGGACGAGGTGCTGGACCTGATCTGCGCGGCGGTGGGGGACTGGGTGCTGGGGCTGGTGTGAGGCGGGGGCCGCTGGGGCCGCCCTGAGCAGGGCGTTCGCGCTCGCTCACTCGTGCGAGTGAATGGTGCGCGCGGGCGGGAATGCGGGCGCGGCCGGTGTGGTTGACACCCTCGTCAGCACGATCACCGGTGAGAGGCAGGGCAGATGGGTTCGATCGCGTGCCCCGAACGGCCTGAGGAGCGCGAGGCCGCCACGGCGTTCGTCCCCTCGTGGTCGGAGTGGATCGACGCGGGCGAGAAGCCCGTCAGCCCGATATCCTCCATTTCTGGGCGGCCCGCCGTGGGCCGCGGCCGTCATGCCGAGGAGGTGGGTCCGGTCGTCGGGACCGAGCACGAGGCCGAGCCGGGCCGTGGCCCGGACGAGGTCCGGCCTGCGGGCGAGGCGCTCACCGGTGAGGAGCTGGCCGAGGCGATCGGTGAGGACACCTACCGGGTGTCGTCGGAGGAGAGCGAGGAGGCCCGGCGGGAGCGCTTCGAGCGCGACGCCCTGGGCTACCTGGATCCGATGTACTCGGCGGCGCTGCGCATGACGCGCAACCCGGCCGACGCGGAGGACCTGCTCCAGGAGGCGTTCGCCAAGGCGTACGCGTCCTTCCACCAGTTCCGTGAGGGCACGAACCTCAAGGCCTGGCTGTACCGCATCCTCACCAACACGTTCATCAACTCGTACCGCAAGAAGCAGCGGGAGCCCCAGCGCACCGCGGCGGAGGAGATCGAGGACTGGCAGCTGGCCAGGGCCGAGTCGCACATGTCGACCGGTCTGCGCTCGGCCGAGACCCAGGCGCTCGACCACCTCCCCGACAGCGATGTGAAGGACGCGCTGCAGGCGATCCCGGAGGAATTCCGGATCGCCGTCTACCTCGCGGACGTAGAAGGCTTTGCGTACAAGGAGATCGCGGACATCATGGGTACTCCCATCGGTACGGTGATGTCCCGGCTGCACCGCGGCCGCCGTCAGCTGCGCGGCATGCTGGAGGATTACGCCCGTGAGCGCGGGCTCGTCCCGGCCGGCAGCGGGGCAGGGCAGGAAGCGAAGGGCTCGGGCTCATGAGCTGCGGCGATCCGCACGAAACCGAGTGTGGCGAGGTCCTCGACCACCTCTATGAATTCCTCGACAACGAGATGGCCGAGGGTGACTGCGCCAAGCTGCGGGTGCACTTCGAGGAGTGCTCGCCCTGCCTGAAGCAGTACGGGCTGGAGCAGGCGATCAAGGCGCTGATCAAGCGCTCCTGCGGGTGCGACGACACCCCGGCCGATCTGCGCAGCAAGGTGCTGGCCAGGATCGACTCGATCCGGGCCGGGCAGCGCTCGGGCGAGCAGCTGGTGGTCGCGGTGGAGACCACGCCCGAGGTGCACGCCGAGTCCGCGCGGCCGGCACCGACGTTGGCGAAGGACGAGGCCGGCGAGGAGCCGGCCGGGCGCCCCGGCGCGCCGGTCGAGGCCGGCGCCCCGGCGGAGTGACCGCCTCGCGGTGACGCTCCGTCGCGTGGCTGCCGAGGCGGCCACCGGGCGGATCGGGTCACCCGGCGAACCCGTCGACGAGGGCGGGCCGGGCGGTTCGGGCAAGGAGTTCAGCGGCCCCGGGAG
Organism: Kitasatospora sp. NPDC093550; assembly: GCF_044764985.1. Taxonomy (NCBI): domain Bacteria; kingdom Bacillati; phylum Actinomycetota; class Actinomycetes; order Kitasatosporales; family Streptomycetaceae; genus Kitasatospora; species Kitasatospora sp. NPDC093550. Next base: position 54,827 of record NZ_JBIWJF010000013.1, on the reverse strand, counting down.
CGTGCGCTCCCGGGGCCGCTCCCGTTCTGCTCGCATGCGCCGTCACTCGTTCGAGTGAGTTGGCGGTGCGCCAACTGCGCCATTGCGCGATCATGCGTCCCCGTGCCCGGACGGCGGCCTATCCTCCTGACGGACGCTCACCGTCGGGTCCCCGGCGCGCTGAGGCAACACGGGCCCGGACGGCGGGGAGGTCGAGATCGCTACCGACAGTGGAGGCGCGACCCTGCCGCCGGCGGCGGCGCGCTACCTGGTGGCCGTCCCGGTGGCGGCGCTGTGCTGCCTGGTGCCGCTGCTGCCCGCCGCCGCCACCCCCGGGGTGCCGCGCTGGCTCGGGGCGCCGGTCGACTGGCCCAAGGTCGGGCTGCTGGCCTTCCTGCACGGCTGCTGGGAGTCGCTGGCCCAGGGCCTGCCGACACCCTGCCTGGTGCTGGTGCGCCGACTGCTGCGCCGCCCGCCGCCCTCCGAGCGGGTGCCCTCCCGGCCCGGGGTGAACGCCTTCTTCCCGGTGCTGTTCGCCGGGGTGCTGATGCTCCCGCCGTCCGCCGCCGCCCTGGTCGCCGCGCCCGCCGCGGTGCTCGGCGGGCCGAGCGGGCCCGGCTGCCGCCGGCGCCAGCTGTTCAACGGCGCCCAGCTCGCGCTGTGCGCCTTCGCCTCCTCCGCCGTCTTCCACCTGCTGAGCGGTCCGCAGCTGCTGCTGGGCTCCCGCTTCCCGGCCGCGCTGCTGCCCGGCTTCGCCTCCGTCGGCGCGTTCTGCCTGGTCAACGGCGTGGTGGTGGGCGTCATGGTGATGCTCAGCGAGGGCCGCGGGGCCGGGGTGCTGCTGCGCGGGGCCTGCTCGGTGTGCGGGCTGCCGGTGCTGGTGCACGCGGCCGGCGGGCTGATGGTCGCGGTGCTCTGGCAGGGCCCGTACGGCGCGTTCGCGGCGTTGCTGGCGCTGCTGCCGCTGTCCATCTCCGCCTGGGTCTTCGCCCAGGGCCAACGCGAACGGGACGCCCACCAGGCCACCGTGCAGTCGCTGGTGCAGGCGGTGGAGATCAAGGACGCCTACACCCGCGGACACAGCGAACGGGTCGGCCGGGCCTCGGTGCTGATCGCCACTCAGCTCGGCATGGAGGCCGAGCGGCTGCAGACCCTGCGCTTCGCCGGGATCCTGCACGACGTCGGCAAGCTCGGGGTGGCCACCGAGCTGCTGCGCAGAAACGGTCCCCTCACCGAGGCGGAGCGCCGGGCCGTGGAGATCCACCCGGTGTACGGGTACGAGCTGGTGCGCGGGATCGACTTCCTCGGCGAGGCACAGGCCGGGATCCTGCACCACCACGAGCGGATGGACGGCCGCGGCTACCCGAGCGGGCTGGCCGGCGAGCAGATCCCCGAGTTCGCCCGGATCATCTCGGTCGCCGACGCCTTCGACTCGATGACCTCCACCCGCTCCTACCGGCGCGGACGCCCGGTCACCGAGGCGGTGGCCGAGCTGGAGCGCTGCTCGGGCAGCCAGTTCGACCCGGCCATGGTGCGGGCGCTGATCGAGGCGCTGGCGGTGCACGACTGGCAGCCGGTGGTGCACTCCGAGGACTGCGTGCGGGCCGTCCCGGACATCCCGCTCGGGGTGCCCGAACCGGCTCGGGCGGCGCCCGGCCGGGTGCCCGTCCAGGGCGGGAACCTCCCCGCGGCCGGGCAGCCGTGACGGCGCCGGGGCGCGTGGCCCTCGACCGTACGGTCCGTGTCCGCACCGGCTCCGGCGGGGCGGCCTGCGGGCCCACCGCGCGCGCGGTGCACGCGGCGGCCGCGGCGCTGCTGGCGCTCGCGCTGGGCGCGGTGGCGCTGCGCGGGGTCGCCGAGCCCAAGGTCGCGCTGGCGTTCACCGTGCTGATCGCGCTCGGTGAGTGCGTCCGGATCACCCTTCCGGGGGATCGCGAACAGGCGCCCATCGGCGCGGCCGGCGCGCTGGCGTACGCCCTGCTCGGGCCGCTGCGCGGGGTGCCGACCGCGCACGGGACGCTGCAGGTGGTCGCGGTCACCGGGATCGGACTGCTGCTGGCCTGGCTGCCCGGGCTCGCCCTGCCGCACCATCCCGAGCGGGCCCACCGCCGGCCGCCCTGGGCCGACCCGGCCCGCCGGGACGGCGCCGCCCGCCGGCTGCTCGCCGTCGGCTTCGCGGCCGCCGTCTTCCAGCCGCTCTACAACGGCGGCCTGGTCGACCGCTTCTCGCCCGAGGGCCCGGCGTACGGGGCGTTCCTGACCGCCGTCGCCGCGCTGGCCGCGCTGTGCGACGCGACGCTGGCGGCCCTGCTGCGGCGATCGGCGGGCGGGCTGCGGTTCCCCGCGGCGCTGGAGGACGAACTGCGCTCGCTGTTCGGCATCGGCTCGGCGATCGTCGCCACCGGGATGCTGGTCAGCCTCGCGGCCGGCGAGGTCGGGCTCTGGGCGCTGCCGCTGTTCTGCACCCCGCTGCTGCTCGCCCAGGTGTCCTTCCGGCGGGCCGCCGCGGTGCGGGCCACCACCGGACAGACCATCGCCAGCCTCGCCCGGGCCACCGAGGTCGCCGGCTACACCCCGCACGGGCACGCGCGCCGGGTCGCGGACACGGCGTGCGCGCTGGGGCGCGAGCTGGGCCTGGGCACCCGGGAACTCGCCCTGCTGGAGTACGCCGCGCTGATGCACGACGTCGGCCAGCTGTCCCTGGTCGAACCGGTGCCGGACGGCGCCACCGCGGTGCTGCCCTGCGCCGAGCAGCAGCGGATCGCCCGGCTCGGCAGCGAGGTGATCAGCCGCACCGGAGTGCCCCGGCAGGTCGCCGAGCAGGTCGCCCGACTGGCCGACCCCTGCCCCGGGCCGACCGTCGGCGAGGGCCCGGTGCCGCTCGCGGCCCGGATCATCCGGGTCGCCAACGCCCACGACGACCTGCTCACCGTGGCCCGCGGCCGGGGCGTGGGCGAGGCGGTCGGGCGGCTGGAGGCGCTGGAGGTGATCCGGCTGGGGCGCGGCCGGGTCTACGACGCCCGGGTGGTGGACGCCCTGGCCAGGGTCGGCGGGCAGACCCGGGCCTGAGCGGGCGGGGCGGCCTGCGGGGCGGAGTCCCGCGGCGAGGGCGAGTCCCGCTCCGACGGGGCCGAGTCCCGCTCCGACGGGGCCGAGTCCCGCTCCGAGCAGGACGGGCAGGTGCCCGGGAAGGCGCCTCCGCGCCGCCAGGGGTTGAGAGGGCGGGATCGGGCGGGCAGGCTGGGGAGGGGCGGGCCCCAACCTCGGCGGTGGGGAGCGCGGGCGGGGGCGGGCGTGGTTGGATGCGGTCGTAGCGTGGAACACCGACCCGGAGCACCGGGCCCCGCTCTCCGCCGGAGGCGTTACGGGCACCGTGGCACGGGACTTGAGCGGACGACGACGGCAGGGACGAACGTGAGGATCTTCCACCGGGCACGGCACCGGCCGTCCGCCACCTGGCGGCAGACGACCGACCGGGCCTTCACGCTGATCGGCGACGGCCGCTACGAGGACGCCGGCGCCCTGCTGGTGATGGCCGCCGACCTGGAGCCCTGGCTCTCCGACTCCTGGTTCAACCTCGCCCTGCTGCACAAGTTCCGCCGGGACTGGGAGCAGGCCCGTTCGGCCGGTCTGCGTGCCGTCGCCCTGCTGGACCGCGAACACGGCGCCCCCGACTGGTGGAACCTCGGCATCACCGCCACCGCCCTGCAGGACTGGCCGCTGGCCCGCCGCGCCTGGCAGGCGTACGGGCTGAGGCTGCCCGGCGGCCCCGGCGGGCAGCCCGACGGCCCGGTCAGCCTCGACCTCGGCACCACCCCGGTGCGGCTCTCCCCGGACGGCGAGTCCGAGGTGGTCTGGGGCCGCCGGCTGGACCCGGCCCGGATCGAGGTCCTCTCCATCCCGCTGCCCTCCTCCGGCCGCCGCTGGGGCGAGGTGGTGCTGCACGACGGCGCCCCGCACGGCGAGCGGGTCACCGACGGCGTCGCCTACCCCGTGTTCGACGAGATCGAGCTGTGGGCCCCCTCCCCGGTGCCGACCTACGTGGTGCTGCTGCAGGCCTCCACGGCCGGGGACCGGGACGCGCTGGAGCGGCTGGTCGCCGACGCCGGCTACGCGGCCGAGGACTGGACCTCCTCGGTCCGGCTGCTCTGCCGCGCCTGCTCGGAGAGCCGGATGGCCTCCGACGACGGCGTCGCCGCCCACCACGACCCGCACGACGACGGCGACGCCGCCCACCCCGGGCACCTCAGCCACCTCAGCCAGGGCGGCGCGGCCGGGATGTCCTGGCTGGTCGAGCGCGAGTGCGGGATCGCCGCCCCCGCGCACCTGGTGCGGGTCCTGCTGGACCGCTGGGTCACGGCGTCCCCCGGAACCCGGGCTTACCGGGATCTCGAAGAAGTCTGCTGAGTACCCTGGTGAGGTACGTGTAGACCTATGGAAGCGGAAGACATGGCGGAGCAGGCCGAGCAGCACGACCACTCGCACGAGCACGAGCACGACGTGGAGGGGGCGGCGCCCGAGGCCCCCGCGAAGGTGATCGGCGAGGAGCCCGACCTCACCAAGGGCACCGCCCGTCCGATCACCGTGGTCGGCAACCCCGTCCTGCACCGCGAGGTCAAGGACGTCACCGCCTTCGACGGCGAGCTGGCCGCGCTGATCGACGACATGTTCCAGTCGATGTACGCCGCCGAGGGCGTCGGCCTCGCGGCCAACCAGATCGGCGTGGACCTGAAGGTCTTCGTCTACGACTGCCCGGACGACGAGGGCGTGCGCCACATCGGCCACGTGATCAACCCCAAGCTGGAGGAGTACCCGGCCGACCGCCGCCGCCTCCTCGACGACGGCAACGAGGGCTGCCTGTCCGTCCCCACCGCCTACGCCGAGCTGCCCCGCCCGGACTACGCCGCGGTGACCGGCGTCGACAAGGACGGCAAGCCGATCCGGGTCGAGGGCACCGGCTTCTTCGCCCGCTGCCTGCAGCACGAGACCGACCACCTGTACGGCACCCTCTACATCGACAAGCTGTCGAAGCGGGACCGCAAGGACGCCCTGCGGCAGATGGCCGAGGGCACGCCGAAGTACGCGACCGTGCCGAACGCGTAACGGCGGAGAGGCCGTTGGGGCCGCTGTCGGAACGAAGGCCGGTACGGAGCTCTCCGTGCCGGCCTTCGGCGTTCCCGGCCGCCGATGTCACGTTCTCCCGGCCCGCCCGGTCCATTCCCCAGGAGTGACCGAGCGGAAGGAGAACCGGCATGAAGGCCGTCATCGTGTGCGCGTCCGTTTCCCACGGCAACACCAGGAGGGTCGCCGAGGTCGTCGGCCGGGTGCTGTCGGCCCCGGTGGTCGAGCCCGAACAGCTCGACCCGGCCGGGCTTGCCGACTACGACCTGGTGGGGTTCGGCTCGGGGATCTTCACGGGGCGGTTCCACCCCCGGCTGCGCGCGTTCGTCCGGGCGGTACCGGAGGGACAGCGGCGCAGGGCGTTCGTGTTCGCCACCAGCGGGCTGCCGGAACTGCGGGTCCGGCCCTTCACCCGCCCCCTGGTGCGGCAGCTCGAAGGCAAGGGCTTCGAGGTGGCCGACGCCTTCTCCTGCCGCGGACTCGACACCTGGCTCCCCTTCAGGCTCGTCGGCGGCATCAACAAGGCCCGGCCCCACGGCGGGGACCTGGCGGCGGCGCGGGCGTTCGCCGAGGGGCTGAGGGCGGGCGGGCCCGACGGGGGCGAAGGCTGAGACGGGGGGCCGACGCGGAGGGGTGAGCGGTCCTACGGGCCCCGCCCGGCGTTCGTGGGCCGGGCGGGGGTGTGCGGTGGGGGACGTCCGGTCGGTCGGAGACCTTCGGTCAGTGGGAGACGAAGAGCCACTCCGGGCCGTAGGTGTGATGGGGGTCGGAGGGGAGCTTGACGGCGTTGATCGTCCGCGCGGCGTCGCCCAGGTCGCCCATGTTCCCGATCGCTTCGAAGAGCGCGTTCCCGTTGCCGTTCCACGCCGCGTGGAGGTTCGTCAGCATGGTGCTGTAGGTCGTGTTGAAGGTCCTCAACGCGTCGGCCGTGGTCGGGTCGGGCGCGTTGGCCGGGTCGTTGGCCCAGCCGCCGGCGGGGACGCGGGCGACCGGGGAGGTGTCCGGGAGCGGGACGTCGGCGCCGGTGAACTCGAAGGTTCCCGTCGCGGGGTTCTTCACCAGCTTCTTGCCGACCGCGATCTCCTTGAACGCGTAGTAGTGGGCGAGTTCACCCGGCGCGCCGGGGAACGGGTTGTCCGGGGAGGCCGTGGTGCCCTCGCCCTGGCTCTGGATGACGGTGATCGCCTTCAGCACGTCGTCGATGGTGTTCATCGCGACGATGTTGTTGCCGGCGCCGTGGTTCGAGAGCGGGAAGGTCACCTGGTTGTGGCCGGTGAGCAGGTGGGCGAACCTCGGGAAGACGTCGGCGATGCGCTGGTAGAAGGCGCCGATGGTGTTGCCGTCGGCGGCGAAGGCGAGCGGGTTCTCGGGCTTCTCGATGTCGGCGAAGAGGGCGGCCGACTCCCTGGTCAGACCGCTGAGGAACACGGTGAGTCCGGGGTTGACCCCACCGGGCAGCTCGCTGGGGTACTTGGGGACGGTGAGCGGGTCGTCGAGGACGACGGAGCCGCCGATGCTGGTGAGCATGTTGCAGACCAGGCCGAAGTGGGACATCTCGTCGAAGACGATCTCGCGGATGGTGTGGCGGACGGGCTTGGAGTTGTCCGGGTCGGTGATCGACCAGAGCGCGGTGGCGTAGGGCGGGATGGTGGAGAGCTCCAGCATGATCGCCCGCTGGAGGGCGTCCTTGAGCTCCTGTTCCGTCCAGTCCTCCTCGGCGACGTTCATCAGCTGGACGATCGCGTCGCTCTCGTAGTCCAGGATTCCGGTCCTCGGCACGGATGGGCCCCTCTCGGTCGGCGGGTGTGCGTTCTGCGGCTGTGCGCGGAACGTAGCCGGGGGCGGATCGTGCGTACGCGTGGGAGGTCGGCGTGGCCCGGGAGTTCATTCGGACGGGCGGCGTGCGGGAGACGCCCGGGTACCGTACCGGGATGTCCGGGATGTCCGGCACCCGGGCCGCCGCCGAGCAGCGCCTTCTCCACCAGGCGCGGTGGGAGCTCGTGGACCCTCAGGTGAGGTCGTCGATCCAGAACATGAGGAACCGCAGCAATCCGCCCGGGGCGCCGGCGCCGAAGCCGACCACCATGGCCTGCCCGATCGCGACGTCCGTCGGATCGACGCCCTGGGACCACGTCACCCGCGCGTCGAGGCCCGGAATCGTGCGGCCGGGCGCGTACGCGCGGAACGAGCCGTGGGCGTGGGCGATCAGGGTCCCGCCACGCCACAGCTCCGCCTTGCGCAGGCCGGTGGCCCTCAGCTCGTAGCCGCGGTCACCGACGAGGGCGGTGCGGGTGCGGCTGCGACCCTTCCCGGTCGGCACGCTGTGCCCGTTGACGTTCATCGCGCCGTGCTCGCGGTCGGGCACCACGGTGACGACCGGCGTCCCCGCTCCGTGCACGCGGGCGACGACCGACGGCCAGCGGTCGTAGTCGATCCGTATCGGCCCGAACGGGCCGTCGACCACGCGCTGTTGTGACAGGGAAACCTTGCGGGACATTGCCTGAACACTCCTGGAGACCGGGGACGCGACAGCGGAGCTGCCGCGGGGAGGGCGTCCTCCCTGCGGCAGCTCCGCTGGTGTACTGAACGGCAGTCGATCCTAGAAGTCGTCGTCGAAGGAGACCGAGCCCTCGACCGCGACCTGGTACGCCGACACCCGGCGCTCGAAGAAGTTGGTCAGCTCCTGGACGTTCTGCAGTTCCATGAACCCGAACGGGTTCGCCGAACCGTACCGGATCGGCAGGCCGAGACGCGCCAGGCGCTGGTCGGCGACCGCCTGGAGGTACTCGCGCATGGACGCGGTGTTCATGCCGGGCAGGCCGTCACCGCACAGGTCCTGGGCGAACTGGAGCTCGGCCTCGACGGCCTCCTCCAGCATCTCGGTGACCTGCTTGGCCATCTCGTCGTCGAAGAGGTCGGGCTCCTCCTCGCGGACGGTGTCGACCACGGAGAACGCGAAGTCCATGTGCATGGACTCGTCGCGGAACACCCAGTTGGTGCCGGTGGCCAGGCCGTGCAGCAGGCCGCGCGACCGGAACCAGTACACGTACGCGAACGCGCCGTAGAAGAACAGGCCCTCGACGCAGGCCGCGAAGCAGATCAGGTTCAGGAGGAACGCGCGGCGGTCCTCCTTGGTCTGCAGCGAGTCGATGTGGTCGACCGCGTTCATGTACTTGAAGCAGAACTTCGCCTTCTGGGCGATGGAGGGGATGTTCTCCACCGCGGCGAAGGCCGCCGCGCGGTCCTCCGGGTCCGGGAGGTAGGTGTCGAGCAGCGTCAGGTAGAACTGGACGTGCACGGCCTCCTCGAACAGCTGACGCGACAGGTACAGCCGCGCCTCCGGGGAGTTGATGTGCTTGTAGAGGCTCAGCACCACGTTGTTCGCGACGATCGAGTCACCGGTCGCGAAGAAGGCGACCAGGCGGCCGATCATGTGCCGCTCGCCCTCGCTCAGCTTGGCGAGGTCGGCGACGTCGGAGTGCAGGTCCACCTCCTCGACAGTCCAGGTGTTCTTGATCGCGTCCCGGTACCGGTCGTAGAACGACGGGTAGCGCATCGGGCGCAGGGTCAGCTCGAAGCCGGGGTCGAGCAGCATCTTGCGGTCGTCGGCGGAACTCACTGGCAGGCCTCGCAGGACTCGGGGTTCTCCAGGGAGCAGGCGATGGCGTCCTGTTCGGCCTGGGTCATGGTGGGGGCGGGAACCGGCACGGCGGTGCGGGCCGCGCCGGAGGCGGCCTGGGCGATCCGGGTGGCCGGGCGCGAGCGCAGGTAGTAGGTGGTCTTCAGACCGACCTTCCACGCGTAGGCGTACATCGAGCTGAGCTTGCCGATGGTCGGCGCCGCCATGAACAGGTTCAGCGACTGGCTCTGGTCCAGGTACGGCATGCGGGCCGCGGCCAGGTCGATCAGCGCGCGCTGCGGCAGCTCCCACGCGGTGCGGTAGAGCGAACGGACCTCGGCGGGCAGCCAGTTGAACTCCTGCACGGAGCCGTTGGAGTCGCGCAGGGCGTCCCGGGTCTGCTGGTCCCAGACGCCGAGCTCCTTGAGCTCGCGCACCAGGTACGGGTTGACCTGCAGGAACTCACCGCTCAGCGTCTCGCGCTTGAACAGGTTGGACACCTGCGGCTCGATGCACTCGTACACGCCGGCGATGGACGCGATGGTCGCGGTCGGCGCGATCGCGAGCAGCAGCGAGTTGCGCAGGCCGGTCTCGGCGATCCGGGCGCGCAGCGCGGTCCAGCGGTCGGCCCACTGCGGGGCGGCCGTCGGGAAGTGGTCGATGTGCAGCTCGCCGCGGGCGGCGCGGGTCTCGCCGTACGCCTCGTGGCGGCCGAGCTGCTCGGCAAGGTCGGCGGAGCGCTCGTAAGCGGTGAGCATGATGCGCTCGGCGATCATCGTCGACAGCTGCTTCGCCTCGGCGGAGTCGAAGTCGATCCGCAGCTGGAAGAAGACGTCCTGCAGGCCCATCACGCCGAGGCCGACCGGCCGCCAGCGGGAGTTGGAGGTACCGGCCTCGGTGGTCGGGTAGAAGTTGATGTCCACCACGCGGTCGAGGAAGGTGACGGCGGTGCGCACGGTGGCGTCCAGCCGCTCCCAGTCCATGGCGCCGAGCAGGTCGTCGGCGGTGGCGCCGGGGGCCACGTGGGCGCCCAGGTTGACCGAGCCGAGGTTGCAGACGGCGGTCTCGGAGTCGTCCGTGACCTCCAGGATCTCGGTGCACAGGTTGGAGGAGTGCACCGTGCGGCCCGGCAGCGCGGTCTGGTTGGCGGCGCGGTTGGAGGCGTCCTTGAAGGTCATCCAGCCGTTGCCGGTCTGCGCCAGGGTGCGCATCATGCGGGCGTACAGGGTCTGCGCCGGGATGGTGCGGACGGCCTTGCCGGCCTGCTCGGCCTTGCGGTACGCCTCGTCGAAGTCGGCGCCCCACAGGTCGACCAGCTCGGGCACGTCGGCCGGGGAGAACAGCGACCAGTCCGCGTTGGCGTTGACCCGGCGCATGAACTCGTCCGGGATCCAGTGCGCCAGGTTGAGGTTGTGGGTGCGGCGGGCCTCTTCGCCGGTGTTGTCGCGGAGCTCCAGGAACTCCTCGATGTCGGCGTGCCAGGTCTCCAGGTAGACGCAGGCCGCGCCCTTGCGACGGCCGCCCTGGTTGACGGCGGCGACGGAGGAGTCCAGGGTGCGCAGGAACGGCACGATGCCGTTGGACTTGCCGTTGGTGCCGCGGATCAGGCTGCCGCGCGAGCGGATGCGGGAGTAGGACAGGCCGATGCCGCCGGCGTGCTTGGACAGGCGGGCGATCTGCGCGTAGCGGTTGTAGATCGAGTCCAGGTTGTCCAGCGGGGAGTCGAGCAGGTAGCAGCTCGACATCTGCGGGTGCCGGGTGCCGGAGTTGAAGAGCGTCGGCGAGGAGGTCAGGTACTCCAGGCGGCTCATCAGGCCGTACAGCTCGGCCACCTCGCGCACGGACTGCTCGGTGTCGCCGACCGCCAGGCCACAGGCGACGCGGAGCAGGAAGTGCTGCGGGGTCTCGACCACCTTGCGGGTGATCGGGTGGCGCAGCAGGTAGCGGGACTGCACGGTGCGCAGGCCGAAGTACTCGAAGCGGTCGTCGCCCCGGCCGTCGATCAGGGCGTCCAGCGCGGCGGCGTGCTTGGCGACGAAGTCCGCGGTGGTGTCGCCGATCAGGCCCTCGGCGTGGCCGACGGCGATCGAGGCGGAGAAGGACGTGGCGCCCTGGCTGTTCGCCTCGTCGACGATCTCCAGGGCGAGCAGGCGGGCGGCCAGCTTCGAGTACTGGGGGTCCTCGGCGATCATCGACGCGGCGGCGTCCACGGCCAGCCCGCGCAGCTCGGCGAAGTCCGAGCCGGCGTGGCGGCCGCGCAGCGCGGCGGCGGCGACATGGCCGGGGTCGACCTCGGTGAGGTCGGCACTGCGGTCGGTGAGCAGCCGCAGCAGGGCGCCGCCGGGGTCGGAGACCGTCGGGTCGGTGAAGGCGGTACCGGAGCCCTGGGCGGGCAGCGTGGCTGAGGCAGCGGTGGTCAAGGCGCTCTCTCCTGGCGGCGATCGGCGGCGGTGATCGGGGGCACCGGGCCGATCGGGGCAGGGGAGCACGGCACGAACGCAAACGGCGTCGCGCGACGGTGTCTCCCCGGCCCGCCCGCGAGGCCCGGAGGGGTACTGCTGGTGCTGGCGCGGCCTCTGCGGGAGGGCCGTGGCGCAGGCCGCCGGCAGGTCATCGGACTCGCGGGGACGGCTGCTCCAGCCGCCCGCACACCGCTGCGGGGCAGTCCCGGATTCCCACCGGGTTCCCCTGCATCGACAGCAGGAGTGAGCATACATGTAGTGCCGCCTGACTGTGGCGGCACCATATGTTGTGCCTGCCGTGTCGCCCGTGCGAGCGGGCCGGGTGGGCCGTCAGTGCTTGAGATAGACCTTGTACGTGCTCGAATCGCCGGTCGGCGAGGTGAATTGGGCCACCAGCCGGTACTGCCCGCCGGCGGCCAGGGCGGCGCTCAGGGCCCGGTCGGTGGCCCTCGGCGCGGTGCTGTCGAGGACGACCATGGTGAACCAGCCGTCGCGGATCGCGGCGGTGCTCCCGTCGTCCCCGTGGTGCTGCACGCCGGCGGCGTCGCGGTACTCCGTGCCGGTGCGCGCGGAGACCCACTGCTCGGGCTTGCTGACCGCGCCGAGGTAGTACTCGGCGAGTCCGTCGACCTCGGTGAGGTAGCGGCCCTGGGGCACCGCGTGGACCCGCAGGACGGCCAGCAGCCGACCGGAGTCGGGCCCGTCCTGGTAGCGCAGGGTGGACTGCTCCAGGCCGAGGGCGAGCAGCGCGACCCAGACCAGGATGCCGAGCTGGGGGTGGCGGAAGTGGGCGCCGACCAGCCGGGTCAGGCCGACCCCGGCGAGCGGGGCGGCGAGCAGCATGCCGTAGCCGAGGTGGCGGAACAGCGCGCCGGAGGTGCCGGTCCACAGGTGGGCGGCCGGGACGAGCAGGGCGGTGGCGGTCAGGGCGGTGCCCAGCAGGGCGCGCTGGCCCCGGCTGACCGGGACGCTCTCCGTCGACGGCGCGTCGTGCTCGTTCATCTGCTCGCGGCGGGCGTAGGCGATGGTGCCGGCCACCGCGAGGACGGTGAACAGGCCTCCCCACTGGACGGTGGAGAGCAGGATGGCGCCGGCCGAGCCGGGGGCGTTGCCGTGCGAGGGCGACCACCCGGCGACCTTGCCGAGCGTGCCGTACGGGATCAGCAGGACGACGGTGCCGGCGGCCAGTAGCAGCGCGCGCAGGGCGGCCGGGCCCGGCCGGCGGTGCGGACGGGCGGTGGCCAGCGCGAGGCCGACCAGGGCGGGCACCGCGAAGGCGGCCGAGTAGGCGACGGCGCAGGCGAGCGCGGCGGCCGGAGCGGCGGCCAGGACGAGCGCCGGATGGCGCCGGGCGGTGAACACCGTGGCCCAGGCGGCGAGGGCGACCAGCAGGACGGCGAGGGACTCGGGAGCGGCGTAGAAGCCGACCACGACGGTGGACTGCAGCACGGCGTAGACGGCTATCGCGCAGATCGCGACCCGCTCGTTGAACAGCCGTCGGGTCAGCGAGTACAGCAGCGCCGTGGTGACCAGGGCGAAGCCGAGGCTGAGCAGCCGGGTGCCCCAGATGCCGTTGGCATCGGCGGCGGCGCCGGCCAGCGGCGGGTAGAGCCAGGGCGAGCCGTTGATCCGGTCCAGCAGGGTGGTGGTGACCGGGGTGCCGTGCATCAGGTGGGCGAGCTGCTGGCGGCCGGCGACCATGGCGGCGGCCTCGTCGGGGTGCGCGGCGGCGAGCAGCCGCAGCGACAGCGCGGCCTGGACGGCCAGCACGGCGCCGAGCAGTCCTCGGGCGATCCAGCGACGGCGCGGGCTGGTGCCCGGGTCCCAACCGATCGCGGGGACCTGCGGGATGGCGTACGGCGCCAGCTCGATGCCGTCGGGGTTGTCGATGGCCACGGCGGTCCCGGCGGTCCCGGCGGTCCCGGCGTTTGCGGTGGTCACGGCGGCCGCTGCCGTGGTGGCCGCGCGGGGCCCGGGGACGCTCGGCTGGGGCTCGGGTTCCGGGCCGCCGGCCCGGCGGCGGGTGGCGCGGCCGGGTGGGGCGTCACCGGGCGCGGCGCCGGGTGCGGTGTCGCCGTCCGGTGTGGCGTCGGGCACGGCGCCGGGCGGGGTGTCGCCCTTCGGTGTGCGCCGGCGCGGGATGGGGGCGAACGGGTTGAAGTCGGAGTCAGTGCTCATCGGGGGTTCCGGATGTCGAAGCCGTAGCGGGGGTCGGACACGCGCTGCTTGAAGGCGGCGAGGGTGTCCGGGACGGCCTCGACCCGCCAGTCCGCCCGCTTGACGATGTTGAACCAGACGAAGCCGACGATGTCCTCGTGCGCCTCCAGGCCGGAGAACAGCTGGTCGATGTCCGCGCGTTGGCGCTTGCCCTGCTCGGAGGCGGTCTCGCTGATGAAGAAGGGCTTCTTGGAGAAGGTGCGGATCTCGGCCATGGTCGGCCCGTACAGCGTCTCGAAGGTCTTCGGCCCGGTCTTGGTGAAGTAGCCGGTCATGCCGGCCCAGTCGACGTAGGTGTCGCCGGGGTAGTACGGCGCCAGGCGGGTGTTGGGCGCGGGATCGGTGATGTTGGGGCTCCAGACCCAGATCACGTTGGTCGCGCCGGCCTGGTCGAAGAGGTCGTGGACGTGCCGCCAGGCGGCGACGAACTCCGCGGGGCTGGAGGCCTGGCGGCCCCACGGGTACCAGTCGCCGTTCATCTCGTGGGCGATGCTGACGGCGATCGGCAGGTTGAGCTTGGCGACGGCCTTGGCGACGCCGCGCACGTAGTCGTCGGTGTCACCGGCCGCGATCGAGGCCAGTGAGTGGTCGTACGGCTCCCACGCCATGTAGGGCAGCGCGCCGGCCTCGTAGATCCGGCGCACACCGGCGGTGTCGAAGCCGCCCTTCCAGTGGGCGTAGTACTCCAGGACGTTGGGCTGCTTGCCGATCGCGGTGCTGTAGGGCGCCAGCGCCTCCATCGTGCCGGGGACGTCGGGCAGGGCGGCGCCGAGGTACTTGTGGCTCGGCTTGAGCAGCGGCGTGACGTCGTACGGGACGCCGGTCGGCAGGGCCTTGGGCTTGGCGGGCGCGTTGGCGGCGGAAGCGGCCCCGGCGGAGGGGCCCGCGCCCGGCGAGGCCGACGCGGTGGCCGGCGCGGGCGCGGCGAGGCCCTCCTGCATCGCGAAGCCCGGGTCCTCGGGCCCGCAGGCGGCGGTGAGCAGCAGGCCGCCGGTGAGCAGCGGGAGCGCCAGCCGGCGACGGAGCCGCCCGGCTCGTCGGAGGTGGGCGGTCATGGCGATCACACTGCTTCCGTGGGGCGGGGCTGGACGAGGACCCGGCCGACGATGGTGGCGTAGAAGAGCCCGGAGGCGAGCACGAGGGCGAAGTTCAGCGGGCCCATGGTGAGCATCCGCCAGATGCTCAGCAGCACCCAGAGCAGGGCCGTCCCGCCGCCCCAGGCGATGACGCCGATCCAGAACCGGCGGGTCTTGTTCTTCTTGGCGCCGCTGGAGCCGGTCGGCTGCCAGGCCATCCGGTTGCGGCGCACGATGTCCCAGATGGCGAAGACGTGTGCCCAGCCGTACATCATGCGGGCGGCCCAGGCCTCCAGGCGGTAGGGGTTGCGGTGCCAGAGCGGGAAGACGACCGTCGCGTAGAGCAGCCCGGGCAGCACCAGGGCGGTGTTCTGCCAGCGGATCAGGTCGGGGCGGGCGAGCAGCAGGACGATCGGGATGAGCGGCGAGACGAGGGTGAACAGCGCCGTGTGGATGTAGTAGAAGAAGCCGGAGAGGTAGCAAGCGCGGGTGACCGGCCGCAGTTTGGTCTGCCAGAACTTCTTGCTGCCGAGCAGGCTCATCGAGCCGGTGCACCAGCGGTACTGCTGGTTGAAGAAACCGCCGACGTTGTCCGGGCAGACGCCGGTGGCCAGCGCGACGGGTATGTACTGCAGGTCCCAGCCGAGGCGGCGCAGGTCGAAGCCGGTGTGCACGTCCTCGGAGTGGCCGATCAGGGTGGTGCCGCCGTTCTCCTCCAGCGCGGCGCGCCGGTACACCGCGCAGCTGCCGACGCAGATGGCGCCGTCGTTGCGCTGCCGGGAGACCTGGACGGTCCGGTAGAACAGCTCCTGGACGGCGCCGGCGCCGCGTTCGATCCAGTTCTGCGAGTCCAGGATGCGGAAGAACTGCGGGGACTGGACGATGCCGAGGCGGGGGTCGGCCTCCATGTAGGGGAGCATCTCGTTCAGCAGGTCCGGCCGGGGCGCGAAGTCGGCGTCCAGGATGAGGATGTAGTCGCTGTCGGAGTTGCGGAAGCCGAACTGCAGGTTGCCGGCCTTCTTGAACCAGCCGAGCTTGTCGCGGGTGCCGTACACGAACTCGAAGTCGACGGCCATCTGCGCGAGGTGCGGGCTGTTGCTGTCGTCCAGCACGTACGGGGTGACCTCGCCCGGGTACTGGTCGCGCAGCCGGGCGACGTGCGTCCAGGTGTTGTGCAGCACCTCGATCGGCTCGCCGGCGACGGGCAGGAAGACGTCGACGGTCGGGTAGCGCTCGGGTTGCCAGCCCTTCACCAGGGCGCGGTGCGCGGCGAGGTCGAAGGTCTGGTTGAAGCCGTGCACCCACCGGGAGATCAGGTAGTAGACGATGGTGAAGGCGAGCGGCGGGACGAAGACGAAGAACCACGGCGTCGCACTCAGCAGGCCTATCTCGCTGGCAACCATGCAGGCGAAGCTGATGAGGGAGAAGCAGGTCAGCACCCAGAGGTTGGTGCGCGCGTACAGGTACTTCTCGGTGTTGTCCGGCGGTTGGGGGAGCAGGCCCCACTGGTTGCGGGCGGCCGGGTCCCGTCGGCTCCGACGTCGTGAGACGGGCGGTTGCCCGCTGCCCGCGAGTCGCGTGCCCTCGGTGACGGTCACGTGCTCTACTCCCCCGAAGCCGTATTTGAGTCTGAACCGTCCCCGCGTGGCGGCCGTTGCCGGTCGGGTCGCGGGGGGACGCCCAGGATCGTACGGGACCGGTTGCGGTGAGTTCGCTCCCCCCTCTTCCGTGGGCCGTCCGGAACCGATGTCGAGTGCCGCTCGTGATGTGAACGGAAGTACGGGTGGAGCGCATGTGTACGGTGTCCGCCCAGCGGGTGAGGACGGTTCGGGGAACAGTGATGATCATCGAGGACGGCGTGGCCGGGCGCGCGGCGCGGGGTCTGCGGGCGGTGGTCGCGTTCGGTGCGGTTGCGGCGCTGCTGGCCGGGTGCAGCGGCGAGGTCGGGGCGGTGGAGCAGCCACCGGCCGTCACTGCGACGTCGGCCGCGGCCGGTCCGGCTCTCTGTTCGACCGCGCAGGAGCCGTTCCCCAAGCTGGCGATGGACGGCGGGTCGAAGATCCTCGAACCGAACCCGTGGAACACCGCGGGCACGGTCTGCGTGGACCCGGTCGGGGACAGCGGGTTCACGGTGTCCCAGATCCGCGACTTCGTCCCGAAGGTCCCGCTCGCCCCCGGTGCCTACCCCAACGTGTCCACCGCCCCGGGCGCGAGCGGACTGCCCGTGCCGGTCAGCGCGCTCGGCGACGCGACCGCCGACTGGGACGCCAACGGGCGGGTGAGCGGCTCCTTCAACCTCTCCTTCGACCTCTGGTACGGCTCCAGCCCCGACAACTGCCTGCCGGGGGAGAGCGCCGAGGTGATGGTCTGGCTGGACGCCACCGATAGTGTGCGCCCGGCCGGCGACAAGGTGGCGGACTCCCAGCCGTTCGGGGACGCGAACTACCACGTGTACCAGGCCGCGATCACCGGCCCGCACAGCGTGATCAGCTACGTCCGCACGGTGCCGACCCACACCACCCGAGGCCTCAACCTGCGGCTGTTCACCGCCGACGCGATGGCACGCGGCTACGTCCCCAGGGGCTCGTACCTATGCCGGGTGCAGGCGGGCTTCGAGGTGTGGAGCGGTGGCACCGGCCTGCGCAGCGAGTCCTTCGCCTTCCACAACCGGGTCGGCCTGCCGGCCGGCGAGGTCCCGGCCGGGGCGCCCGGGCTCTGCCTGCGACACGCGGGCGGTGGGCTCGCGGGTACCCCGGTGACCGTCGGGTCCTGCGGCGACCCGGGCGTCTCGACCGGTTGGACGGTCGGCAACGACGGTTCGCTGCGCGGCGGAGCGGCCTGCCTGGCGGCGACCGCGGACCGCGCCTCGGTGATGCTGGCCGAGTGCACCGGCGCGCCCGCACAGCGCTGGATGCCCTCCTCCGGACAGCGGCTGCGCCAGCCGGACACCGGTCTGTGCCTGGGCACCGCGGGCGGTGCGCTCGCGGACGGTACGGCGGTGCTGCTACGGCCGTGCGCGGACGCGGTCTCGCAGCGCTGGAAGCTGCCGTACAACGGGATCGCCTGACGCGGCGCCGAGGCCGGGGCGGTCCTGACGTTTCGTCCGCGCACCCCCCATGGGCGTGCCCGGGCGGATGCCCTAGCATTCCGGCCATGAGCGATCGACCGGTACCGAGTGGCGAGCCGGGCCAGCCGCCCACGCCACCGCAGCAGGCGCCGGCCGGGGGGGCCGCTCCGGCCACCGGTGTGCCAGCGCAGTCCCCGAGCGGTGCCTTCGGCCCCGCGTCCGGCTACGGCCCGCCGCCCGGTGCGCCCGCGCAGCAGCCCCAGCAGATGACGCCGCATCCGTACCCGCAGCCGGTGCCTCCGGTGCCGCAGCCGGGTGGCGGTCCCGCCCCGGTGGTGCCGGGGCCGGTGCAGCCCGGGCCGGTGGCACCGCAACCGCCGCAGCCCGTCCAGCAGCCGCTGGTCCAGCAACCGCCGGTGCCGCAGCAGCCGCAGCCCGTCCCGCAGGCGCCCGCGCCGCAGCCCGTCCCTCAGGCGCCCGCGCCGCAGCCAGGACCGCAGGCCTTCCCGCCGGCGGTCCAGCCGACGCAGCCTGCGGTGCAGTGGCAGCAGCCGGGGCCTCAGCAGGGGTCGCCGCAGGGCGGCTTCCCGCCGCCAGCCGCCTCGTCCAGCACGCCGGACTGGGAGGCGCTGGCCCAGCAGAACGAGCAGTCCGCCAAGCGCGGCCGCCGGCTCAAGCTGATCGGCGTGCTGACGGCGGTCGTCGTGGTGGCGGCGGCCGGTGGTGGGGGGTTCTGGTACTACCAGCACTCCAAGGACACCAAGAAGACGGTGCAGAACACCGCCTCGCCGAGCCCGACGAGCCCCACACCCGGTCCGTCGACCTCGTCGAGCGCTCCGCCGGTCAAGGGCATCGACAGCCCGCCGACCGTCGGCAGCCTGCCGGCCAAGACCGGGCCGGCGGCGCTGAACCTGGGCGCCGACGCCAAGCCGGGGACGATGGCCGGCTTCTCCGGACAGGTCCTCAAGCTGCCCAGCGGCCAGGACTCCTTCGCCTCGACCGCCACCTCGGTCGTCGACGTGAGCAAGAGCTTCACGGTCTCCGCCCGGGTCCTGGTCGACCTGCCCAACGGCAATCGCAGTGCGCTCAGCCAGGGTGACGGCCAGTACTACTCCTACTCGCTGGGCCGGGCCAACAACAACGGGCACGACCAGTGGTACTTCAAGGTCCAGGTGCCGGGCGGCGGTTCGGCGATCGCCTGGTCCAAGGGCGACGCGACGGTCAACCAGTGGGTGCTGCTGACCGGGGTGTACGACGACCCGTCGGGCCAGCTCACCCTCTACGTCAACGGCGCTCCGCAGTCCTCGGCCAAGTCGGCCGGGGTGCAGCCGAGCGGCACCAACTCCCTGCAGGTGGGGCGCCTGAGCTCCAACTCGCAGTGGGCCGACCCCTGGCACGGGGCGGTGGCCGACATCCAGGTCTGGGGCCAAGTGCTGCCCGAGGCCGACATCGTCAAGATCGTGGCCGGCCCGAGCTCGCCGCCGTCCGTCCCGCCGACGGGCGCCTGGCTCAGCGGCGGCTGAGCCGACGACAGGGCCCGCGCGGGGCCGGGGCCGACCCGGCCCTCCCCGATGGTC
This sequence comes from Kitasatospora sp. NPDC093550, assembly GCF_044764985.1. NCBI lineage: Bacteria > Bacillati > Actinomycetota > Actinomycetes > Kitasatosporales > Streptomycetaceae > Kitasatospora > Kitasatospora sp. NPDC093550. The sequence continues at coordinate 35,709 of NZ_JBIWJF010000013.1, read as the reverse complement.
CGGCCGCCGTCCCCGGCAGTGCGGGGCGGCGGCCGAAGCGTGCCCCGGGGCGCGCGTCCGCCAGGGCGCGTCCGGGGGGCGAAGTCCCAGATGAGGAGCAGTACTGATGAGCGCGGACGGCCGCTGGATCCGGCCCGAGTCCACCCGCAAGCCCGTCCTGGGCGGCGCCAGGCGGGGCGGGGCGGGCCTCGGCGAGCGCGACCGGGCGTCGGCCGTGCCGGCGCAGCCGTCCCCGGCCGACCGGCGACGCCGCAAGGCCGGGCCGCCCCGGGTGGCGCACCCGGCCCGGCCGGCGTTGCGGGCGGACTGGCTACCCCTGCTGGCCGTGCTGCTGGTCCAGGGCGCGCTCTCGTACCACCTGGTCCTCAGCAACACCGCCTTCATCGACGAGGGCACCTACATCTACGCCGGCTACCAGGAGATCGCGCACCTACGGCACGGCACCCCGGTGTCCACGTACGAGACCTTCTTCTCCGGCTCGCCGCTGATCTATCCGGTCGTGGTGGCCGTGGCGGACTTCCTGGGGGGTCTGAACGGCGCCCGACTGCTGAGCCTGGTGTTCATGCTCTCCGCCACTGCGGCCGTCCACCTGGCGACCCGGCGGCTGCACGGCTCGCTCGCGGCGTTCTGCGCGGCGGCCGCCTTCGTCGCGCTCGGCCCCACCCAGTTCCTGGGCGGCCTGGCCACCTACGACGCGATGGCGCTGGCGATCCTCGCCTGGGCCGGGTACTTCGCGGTGCGGCTGACCACCGGCGGGGGCTACCCGAGCCTGGTCGCATCGGGTCTGCTGCTGGCCCTGGCCGGCGCCACCAAGTACGCCGCGCTGCTGTGGGTGCCGGTGGTGGCGGGCATCGCGGTGCTGGCCGGGCCACGCGGTTCGCTGCGCACTTGGGAAGCCTGGCGGCGCGGGCTGCTGGTGCTGCTCACCTTCGTGGTGGCGGTCGGTGCGGCGGCCCTGGCGGCCGGCGAGCGCTACGTCAACGGCTTCAACCACACCACGCTCAAGCGTGCCCCGGGCCACGACTCGTACTCCTACGTGGCCTCGGAGGCCGCCCGCTGGGTCGGCCCGCTGCTGGTGGTGGCGCTGGTCGGGGTGGGGGTGCAGCTGGTGCGGGCGCGGCGGCGCGGCGGCGCGGAGTGGCCCGGGTTCTGGCTCGCCACGCTGCTGTTGCTGGCCGGGCTGATGGCGCCGGTGAACCAGATCCGCATCCACACCTGGCTGTCGCTGCAGAAGCACGTCGACTTCGGTGCCTGGTTCTCCTGCGTCGTGGTGGGGCTGGTGCTGGCCCGGGCGGTGCTGTGGTTGAAGGGGCGTCTGCACCTGGTGGCCGGGGTGGCGGCCGCCGCGCTGGTGGTCGGCCCGCTGGCCTGGGTGGGCGCGGCCCAGGGCCGGGAGATGTACGGCGAGTGGTCGAACTCGAAGGAGTTCGTCGCCGCGCTGGAGCCGTACATCGTCAAGGGCGACGACAAGTACCTGGTCGAGAACTACAACGTGCCCGCGTACTACCTGCGCAAGCAGAGCAACTGGCAGCAGTGGCACGACCTGGTGGCGGTCTTCCGCCGGGACCCGGCCACCGGCCAGATGCAGAACGGGGTGCCCGCGATCCAGGCCGGGATCCAGGCGCACGAGTGGAAGGTCGTGGTCCTGGACTTCACCCAGACGGGGGCCACCGACAAGGCGATCCAGCCGACCCTGAAGGCCGCCGGGTACCGGGTGATCACCGTGGTGAAGAGCGGCGAGCACGGCCGGTACACCGTCTACGTGGCGCCCGGGTACGACAAGGAGCCGTGACGGGCGCCCGGTGACCTGCCGCCGGCTCAGAACGCCAGCGTGTAGACCATCAGGTCCATCCCCGGGTACGGCGCCCAGTCGCGTTCGGGGGTGCGCCGGAAGCCGACGCGCTCGTAGACCCGGTGGGCGGCGGTCATCTCGGGGCGGGTGGAGAACGCCATGCCGGCCAGGCCGAGTTCGCGGGTGCGGGCGAGGGAGGCGCGGACCAGGGCCTCGCCGACGCCGCGGCCGCGGGCGGCGGTGTCGGTGGCGAGCATCCGGATCTCGCCCTCGCGCGCGGTGGCGATGTCGGCCCACTCGGTGCCGCCGACCGCGAAGGTCACGCAGCCGAGGACCCGCCCCGCGGCCGGGTCGACCGCGACCAGGAGCTCGGCCTCGCGGGCCCGGCGGTCGGCGTCGCGCAGGAGCTCGACGTAGCTGCTGCCGGGCGAGGTGAAGCCGCCGCCGACGAAGGCCTCGACGGTGATGCGGCCGGCGTCTTCGAGGTCCTCCGGGAGGGCCTGGCGGATGAGGAAGTCCATGCGGCCAGTGTGCCGGAGCGGTGGGGGCCGCGAAGATCCGGGGTCGAACGGACGGCTGCCGAACGGACGGCTGCCGAAGGGGCCGGAGCCGGTCGGGCCGGAGCCGAACGGGCGGGGGCGCCGGTCGGAGGCGTGCCGTGCAGCCGGTCGGGGCGGGCGGGGTCGGCCGGGTAGCCGCCCGGGCGGTGGTAGTTGTCGCGGCCGGCCGCCGGGCCGCGGGAGGCTTCGCGGCCGATCAGGACGCCGAGCAGGCCGAAGCCGCCGACGGCTCCGGCCAGGGCGAGTGCGCTGGCGAGGGTGTCGCTGTCCATGGGCTCCACTCTGCTCGGCCGGGGCGGCCCGAACGAGTGGCAGGAATGACCGATTGCCTCGAAATCCTGCCACCCCGGCGCGTCCGGGGGCTTACGCCGAGCCGGACCGGAACGGCATCCTGGACGGCATGCTGAAGAACGTGGTCGCGGTGGTGCTGGAGGAGATCCACCCCTTCGAACTGGGCGTGGCCTGCGAGGTGTTCGGCCTCGACCGGACCGCCGACGGGCTGCCCGGCTACGACTTCGCGATCGCCGGCGCCCGTCCCGGCCCGCACGCCACCCACGCCGGCTTCGCGGTGGACGTCCCGTACGGCCCGGAGCGGCTGGCCGGCGCCGACCTCGTGGTGGTCACCGCGGCGACGGTCCGCCCGCAGTACCCCGAGCCGCTGCTGGAGGCGCTGCGCGGCGTGGTGGCGCACGGCGGCCGGGTGCTCTCCATCTGCAGCGGCGCCTTCGTGCTGGGCGCCGCCGGGCTGCTGGACGGCCGCCGCTCCGCGACCCACTGGCGGCACGGCGAGGCGCTGGCCGCCCGCTTCCCGCTGACCACGGTCGAGCCGGACGTGCTGTACGTGGACGACGATCCGGTGATCACCTCCGCCGGGACGGCGGCCGGCATCGACGCCTGCCTGCACTTGGTGCGCAAGGTGCAGGGCGCCGAGGTGGCCCGGGAGATCGCCCGCCGGATGGTGGTGGCGCCGCACCGGGAGGGCGGCCAGGCCCAGTTCGTCAACCGCCCGCTGCCCGAGGACGACGGCGACTCGCTGGCCCCGCTGCTCGACTGGATGCGCCACCACCTGGACGAGGAGGCCACCGTCGAGCAACTGGCCGCCCGGGCACACATGTCGCCGCGCACCTTCGCCCGCCGCTTCCAGCAGGAGACCGGAACCACCCCGCACCGCTGGCTGGTCGGGCAGCGGGTGCTGCTCGCCCAGCGGCTGCTGGAGTCCACCACCGAGCCGGTGGACGCGATCGCCGCCCGCTGCGGCTTCGGCAACGCGGCCGCCCTGCGGCACCACTTCGGCCGCCGGCTGGGCACCACCCCGCTGGCCTACCGGCGATGCTTCGCGGATCCGGCCCTCGGCTGACGGCCCCTCAGCCCGCTGGCCGTCGGCCGACCTCCGCCGTCAGCCCGCCTCCGCCGTCAGCCCGCCTCCGCCGGCCCAGCCCGCCTCCGCCGGCCCAGCCCGCCTCCGCCGGTCAGCCCGCCTCCGCCGTCAGGTGGTCGACGCTGTTCCAGCGGTCCGGCCGCAGTCGCCCCTCCTGGGCCCGCCAGAGGCTGGTGGAGCAGTTGTGCACCGGCCCGAGCGCGGTCAGCTGGTCCTCGGTGAGCCGGTCCAGCGCGTAGCGGAGCATCAGCACCGTGCAGTCGTGCGCGACCAGCAGGACGGGCCGGCCGGCCTCCTCCTCGCAGACGTCCCGCAGCAGGCTGCGCACCCGCAGGGCGACGTCCGCCCAGGACTCGCCGCCGGGCGGTCGGTAGTACAGCTCGCCCATCTTGCGCCGCCGGGCGGCCTCCTCCGGGTGCTTGGCCTCGATGGCGGCCTTGGGCAGCATCTCCAGGACGCCGAGCTCGCGGTCGCGCAGCCGCTCGTCGTAGCGGACGGCCAGCGAGACCGGGACGGCGCCGAGTCCGGCGGCCTGGGCCAGCGCGATTCTGGCGGTCTCGGCGGTGCGCACGTACGGCGAGCACCAGACGCTGCGCGGGCGGTCGGCACTGGGCAGGGCGGCCCACCAGCGGCCGAGCGCCTGGGCCTGCTGCTGGCCGTGCAGGGACAGCGGGATGTCGGCGTCGCGGCAGCTGATCGGCACGCTGAGCGCGCCGGCCGCCTCGGCGAGCTGGAACTCGACGTTGGCGGTGGACTCGCCGTGCCGGGTGGCGATCAGGACGGACGGCAGCCGGGTGGCCGTCGCCGGGCGGTGTCCGGTGACGTGCTGGTTCTGCCCGGTGACGTGGTGGCCCTGCGCGGTCACGTGCTGGTTCTGGCCGGCGAGGTGCTGGTTCGGGGTGGTGACGAGCTGGTTCTGGGTGGACTGGTGCTGGCCGTTGAGGGTGGTACCGAGTTCTGCCATGGCCGCGAGCTCCCCGTGGTCGATCAGGTTCCGGCCGGTTGCCGGTCCGGTCTGGTGGTGCCCGGCGTGCACGCCTGTTCATACATATGATCGCGCCGCCTTCTCCAGTGTTCACGGAGAAGGCGGCGCGATCACAGGGCGCGTACGGCGCGAATCAGTGCGCCGCTACGGGCTCCGGCGCGCTCTTCAGCTCGTCGTCGCCGGCGTCGGCGCTGTAGTCGGACGGCTTGGTCTCGTCCGGGCCGTCCGGCGCCTTGACCGCCCGCAGCACCAGGGTGAGCACCACCGCGACGACCAGGTTCAGCACGAAGGCGGTCAGGCCGATGTAGCCGATCTCGCCGATGCCGGGGATCTCGGCCGCGCTGCCGCCGAAGTGCTTGGTCTTGGCGCTGGAGATCCCGTACGCCTCCCAGGTGCCGTAGACCATGCCGGCCGCCCAGCCGGCGAACAGCGCCCAGTGGTGGAACCAGCGGGTGAACAGGCCGCCGACGATCGCCACGAAGGTCTGCAGGATCCACAGGCCGCCCAGCAGCTGGAGGTTGATCGCGGCCTGCTTGTCCATGCCGAGCACGAAGGCCAGCGCGCCGACCTTCACCAGCAGCGAGACCACCTTGGCGATCCGGGTCTCGTCGGCGGGGGTGGCGGCGGGCTTGAGCCACTCCTTGTAGACGTTGCGGGTGAACAGGTTGGCCGCCGCGATGGACATGATCGCGGCGGGCACCAGGGCGCCGATGCCGATCGCGGCGAAGGCCACGCCGGTGAACCAGTCCGGGAACATGCTCGCGAACAGCTGCGGCACCGAGAGCTGGGCGTTGTAGTTCTTCTCGTTGGTGCCGACGCCGGCCGCGATCGCCATGAAGCCGAGCAGGGCCAGCAGGCCGAGCATCAGCGAGTACGCGGGCATGATCGCCATGTTGCGGCGCACGGTGTTGCGGGACTTGGACGCCAGCACGCCGGTCACCGAGTGCGGGTACATGAACAGCGCCATCGCCGAGCCGAGCCCGAGGGTGGCGTACGTCCACTGCTTGTTGTCCGGGATGGTCAGCGAACCCCCGCCCTTGGGGTGCGCCTTGAAGTAGGCCGAGGCCGAGTCGAAGATGTGGCCGAAGCCGCCCAGCCGGATCGGGATGTAGATCACCGCGACGATGATCACGATGTAGACCAGGGCGTCCTTGACGAAGGCGATCAGCGCCGGGGCGCGCAGGCCCGAGGAGTAGGTGTAGGCGGCCAGCACTCCGAAGGCGATGAATAGCGGCAGGTCCTTGACGAACCAGTTGGCGTTCTCCCCGCCGCCGATCCCCAGCACGTCCAGCACCGCCTGGATGCCGACGAGCTGCAGGGCGATGTACGGCATGGTGGCCAGGATCCCGGTCAGCGCGACCACCAGCGACAGCGGCCGCGAACCGTACCGGCCGCGCACGAAGTCGGCCGGGGTCACGTAGCCGTGCACCCGGGAGACCGACCAGAGCCGGGGCAGGAAGAGGAAGACCAGTGGGTAGGCGATGATCGTGTAGGGCACCGCGAAGAAGCCCGCCGCACCGGTCGCGTACACCGCCGCCGGGACGGCGACGAAGGTGTAGGCGGTGTAGAGGTCGCCGCCGAGCAGGAACCAGGTCACCCAGGTCCCGAAGCTGCGCCCGCCCAGGCCCCACTCGTCCAGGTGTGCCGCGTTGTCGGCGCGGCGCCAGCGGGAGGCGAGGAAGCCCATCACGGTGACCAGGGCGAAGAAGAGCACGAAGACCACGAGGGCCGGCACGTTGACGTCCTTCATCGCGCACCGCCCTTCCGGGCCGCGGTGCGGGCCTTCTCGTCCCGGTTGATCAGCAGGTAGGCGGCGACGGTGAAGACGGCCGACAGCGGCACCCACATCAGCTGGTACCAGTAGAAGAAGGGCATCCCGGCCAGCGCCGGACCGGTCTTGTCGTACGAGGCCACCCACAGCATGGCCACGATCGGCACCAGCAGCGCGAGGGCGGCGAGCACCCGCTCGGGCGTCACCGCCGGGACGGCGGCCCCCGCTGGCTCGGGCATGACAGCTTCGGGGGTATCGGGATCAGACGGCATCTTCGGCTCCGCTCCGGAGGGTTCCCCGTCGGCGCCGCAGCCCCGGAGACGCCGAACGCCCCCGCGAGCCCGCCGAGCAGCACCATCGGTGATCGGCAGTCAGTACGGCTGCGCAATCTAGAGCATGGAGTGATCCATGTCACCGGAATTGACGGATCTTCCCACCACTCGGACGCCCACCGCCGGAGTCCGCCCCGCCCGGAGCCCGCCCGAAGCCCGCCCGGAGCCCGGATCGGGAGCCCGTCGGAGCCCGGCGGGAGCCATCGCGAGCCTCCTGCCGGAAGCCGGCGCCGGGACGCACAAAGGCACCGGCGCGCGGGCCGCGCGCGCCGGTGCCCGTGGTGGGAGAGGGGGGTGCGCCCTCCCCGAACGCGCCTACTCCGGCCGCTTCAGGCGGGTGATGAACTTGTAGCGGTCGCCCCGGTAGATGGAGCGGACCCACTCCACGGGGTCGCCCTCGGCGTCGAAGGAGTGCCGGGACAGCTGCAGCATCGGCAGGCCGAGGTCCGAGCCGAGCAGCCCGGCCTCGCGCGGGTTGGCCAGGGTGGTCTCGATGGTCTCCTCGGCCTCGGCCACGGTGACCCCGTACACCTCGCGCAGCGCCGCGTACAGCGAGTTGTGCTTGGCGAGGTTGCGCCGCAGGGCGGGGAAGCGCTTGGCGGACAGGTGGGCGACCTCGATGGCCATCGGGTCGCCGTTGGCCAGGCGCAGCCGCTCGATCCGCAGCACCCGGCCGCCGGGCTTGATGTCGAGCAGCGGGGCGAGCCGGTCGTCGGCGGTGATGTAGCCGATCTCGATGAGCCGGGAGGTGGGCTCCAGGCCCTGGGCCCGCATGTCCTCGGTGTAGGAGGTGAGTTGCAGCGCCTGGGCGACCTTGGGCTTGGCGACGAAGGTGCCCTTGCCCTGGATGCGCTCCAGCCGTCCCTCGACGACCAGCTCCTGCAGGGCCTGCCGGACGGTGGTGCGCGAGGTGTCGAACTGGGCGGCCAGCGCGCGCTCGGGCGGGACCGGGGTGCCGGCGGGCTGGGTCTCGGTGAGCTGCAGCAGGTGGCGCTTGAGGCCGTAGTACTTGGGGACGCGCGCGGTCGGGTCGGTGCCGGTGTGCGCCGGGAGGTTGTTCACCTCGGGGTCGTCGGCCTGGGCGGTGGTTCCCCCGTCGCTGCTCATCGGACCTGTTCTCCCGCTTCTCGCGGGGCCTTCACAGGCCCCGCCACATCGTTAACGGGTCACATCGTTGCATGTATGGCTACGGAACGAATACCTCATCACGCGATGAACGATGTGCGGTGTCGGCTTGATAACGGGTGCTCGACTTGGGTCGAACAGCCGTTGACAGGCCCATTGGTCTAGGCCAAGCTCCAGGCATCTGGTCTACACCACTAGGCCGGTCACTACGAATCCCCCCACCCGTTCGAAGGGGTCCGCGGCACCGATTCCCCCGCTTTGTGTGGGTCTGCCGCTGCCGCCCGACGGGGGTAACCCAGGCATCCCTCAGGAGGATGGCGTGAAGCGTCAGCTCATCGCGGCGGTCGGCGTCGCAGCAATGGTCGTCGGCCTGGCGGCTTGTGGCTCGGACGGCAAGAAGAGCGACGGCGACTCGAAGTCGTCGTCCGCCTCCGCGGCGGACAAGTACAAGGGCAAGACGCTCAAGGTGTGGCTGATGACCGGCTCGGCCCCGAAGGGCTGGACCGACGCGGTCAAGACCGAGTTCGAGACCGCCTACCCCGGCTCCAAGGTCGACTTCCAGATCCAGGAGTGGGACGGCATCGGCCCGAAGGTCACCGCCGCGCTGTCCGAGGGCTCGGTCGACGTCCTGGAGATCGGCAACACCCAGACCGCCGGTTACGCGGCCTCGGGCGGCCTGCTGGACATCACCAAGGACAAGGCCGCCCTGGGCGGCGACGGCTGGGCCGCCAACCAGAACGAGGCCGCGATCCTGGAGGGCAAGCAGTACGCCGCCCCGTGGTGGGTCTCCAACCGCGTGGTCGCCTACAACAAGGACCTGTGGGCCAAGGCCGGCCTGACCGCCGCCCCGAAGACCCTGGACGAGTTCTACACCGACCTCGACAAGCTCAAGGCCACCGAGGGCGTCGCCGACCCGATCTACCTGCCGGGCCAGGAGTGGTACACCTACTTCGGTCTGCTGACCGGCGAGGGCGGCAAGATCGCCAAGAAGGACGGCGACAAGTGGGTCGGCGGCCTGTCCTCGCCGGAGGCGCAGAAGGCCTTCGAGACCTACAAGAAGCTGCAGAGCTACTCGGTCACCGGTCCGAAGGACAAGGACGAGGCCACCCCGCAGCAGAAGGACGTCTTCGCCAAGGGCAACGTCGGCGCCATGATCGGTCTCGGCTGGGAGCTGCCCGCCGAGAAGGACATGGCCAAGGACAAGATCGGCTTCTTCCCGCTCCCGGGCAAGACCGCCGACAAGCCCTCCGGCGTCTTCCTCGGCGGCTCGAACCTCGCGGTCGCGTCGCAGAGCAAGAACACCGACATGGCCAAGGACTTCCTGAAGGTCGCCCTCAACGACAAGAACGAGGGCCTGGTCGCCGCCGCGGGCAACATCCCGAACAAGGCCGCGCTGAACAGCCAGATCACCGGTGACTTCGCGAAGGCCGCCCAGACCGCCGCGGCGGTCGGCGGCATCACCCCGAACACCCCGAACTGGGCCAGTGTCGAGGACAAGCCGAACCCGATCAAGGACTTCCTGACCGCCGCCCTGCAGGGCGGCGACTACGCGGCCACGGCCAAGAAGTACGACGACGAGATCGCGAAGCGGCTCAACCAGAAGCAGTAGGGATCGAGCGGCGTCGCTCACCGGCCCCCGGCGGGGGGCCGGTGGGCGACGCCTGTCCGTCGTGGTCGGGTTGTGAGGAAGTGAGAACGATGGCTGTGCATTCAGAGCGGGTGCAGGCACCGTCCCCGGACGCGGGGCAGGCCGTGGTGGCCGGAACCGAGACGGGTGCCGCGGGCGGCGGCTCGAAGGGCGCCGCGCCGAAGCGCACCAGAACCGCGGGCGCCCCGGGACTGGGCTCCCGCTTCGCCCCGTACCTGCTGCTGCTGCCGGCCGTCGTGGCGACCGTCGCCCTGCTGGGCTGGCCGCTGGTCAAGACGGTCCTGCTGTCGTTCCAGAACCTCAACAGGCGCCAGCTGGTCCTGCACCTCACGGAGTGGACCGGCTTCGACAACTACAAGGAGCAGCTGACCGACCCGGACTTCTGGTCGGTCACCGGGCGCACCGTCGTCTTCACCCTGGTCAACGTGGTGCTGATCATGGTCGGCGGCACGCTGGTCGGCCTGCTGCTCAACCACCTCGGCAAGCGGATGCGGCTGGCGCTGTCGATCGCGCTGCTGATGGCCTGGGCCATGCCGGTGGTCGCCGCGACCACCGTCTACACCTGGCTGTTCGACCAGCAGTGGGGCGTCGTCAACTGGTTCCTGGACCAGCTCGGCTGGCACTCGATGGCCGACTACAACTGGCTCAGCTCGCAGTACTCGACCTTCTTCGTGGTGATCCTGCTGATCGTCTGGCAGTCGATCCCGTTCGTGGCGTTCAACATGTACGCCGGCCTGACCACCATCCCGAAGGAGCTCTACGAGGCCGCCCGGATGGACGGCGCCGGCTCCGGCAAGATCTTCAGCCTGGTGATCTTCCCCAACCTGAAGCCGTTCTTCCTCGCCACGACCTTCCTGGAGGTCATCTGGGTGTTCAAGTCCTTCACCCAGGTCTACGCGATCAACGGCGGCGGCCCCGAGAACCTGACCAGGACCCTGCCCGTGCACGCCTTCCTGGAGGGCTCGTCCGGCCAGCACTACGGCATCGGCTCCGCGATCGCGGTGCTCACCATCCTGATGCTCGGCGCGCTGATGGCGTACTACTTCCGGATCATGATCAAGCAGGAGGACGAGCTGTGAGGCGCTCTCTCTTCGGACGTACCTGGCCGAACGTGATCGCGGTCGTCCTCTTCGTCTTCTTCATCTTCCCCGTCTACTGGATGGTCGCGACCTCCTTCAAGCAGGACCGCGACATCATCAGCAAGACGCCGGTCTTCCTCCCGCTGAACGGCACGCTGGACCACTTCACCACCGCGGTGGACGCGCCGAACTTCTGGACGTACGTCACCAACAGCGTCACCGTCACGGTCGGCGCGGTGCTGCTCTCGCTGGCGATCGCCACCCTGGCGTCCTTCGCCATCGCCCGGATGAAGTTCCGCGGCCGCAAGGCCTTCGTGCTGGTCATCATGATCGCGCAGATGGCGCCCTGGGAGGTCATGACCATCGCGGTCTACATGATCTCCCGCGACAACGACATGCTGAACAGCCTGCTGCCGCTGACCCTCTTCTACATGATGATGGTCCTGCCCTTCACCATCTGGACGCTGCGCGGCTTCATCGCCGCGGTGCCGAAGGAGCTGGAGGAGTCGGCCATGGTGGACGGCTGCACCCGCACCCAGGCCTTCGTGAAGGTGATCTTCCCGCTGCTGGCGCCGGGCCTGATGTCGACCTCGCTGTTCGGCTTCATCACGGCGTGGAACGAGTTCCCGCTCGTCCTGATCCTGAACAAGGAGGAGGGCAAGACCCTCCCGCTGTGGCTGTCCTCCTTCAAGACCGCCTTCGGCAACGACTGGGGCGCCACCATGGCCGCGTCCACGATGTTCGCCATCCCCGTGCTGATCCTGTTCATCTTCCTGCAGCGCAAGGCGGTCGGCGGTCTGACCGACGGCGCCGTGAAGGGCTGAGTCACCGTGAGCATCCTCGTTCCCACCGTGCCGGACAGCGACCAGCTGCACCGCGACGCCCTGACCGTCCTGCAGCCCGGCTTCGTCGGCACCGAGCCTCCCGCGTGGGTGCTGCGCCACCTCGCCGCCGGGCTCGGCTCGGTCGCCCTGTTCGACCGCAACGTGGTCGACCTCGACCAGCTCGCCGCGCTCACCCGGGCGCTGCGCGCCGAGAACCCCGATCTCCTGATCGCCATCGACGAGGAGAGCGGCGACGTCACCCGGCTGGAGGCGGGCTCCGGCTCCTCCTGGCCGGGCAACCTCGCGCTCGGCGCGATCGACGACCCGGCGCTGACCCGGGACGTCGCCCGCGAGCTCGGCCGGGCGCTGGCCGCGGCCGGCGTCAACTACAACTGGGCGCCCACCGCGGACGTCAACTCCAACCCGCGCAACCCGGTCATCGGGGTCCGCTCCTTCGGCGCCGACCCCGAGCTCTGCGCCCGGCACACCGCCGCCTGGGTGGAGGGCCTGCAGTCGGCCGGCGTGGCCGCCTGCTCCAAGCACTTCCCCGGCCACGGCGACACCGCGGTGGACTCGCACCACGGACTGCCGGTCATCGACGTCGACCTGGACGTGCTGCGGGCCCGCGACCTGATCCCGTTCCAGGCGGCGATCGCGGCCGGCACCAAGGCCGTGATGACCGCCCACATCATGATCCCCGCGCTGGACCCGAAGCTGCCGGCCACCCTGAGCCCGACCGTGCTGCGCGACCTGCTGCGCGCCGCCCCGGCCGACGGTGGCCTGGGCTACCAGGGCCTGATCGTCAGCGACGCGATCGAGATGGGTGCCATCGCCGACACCTTCGGGATGGGCGAGGGCACCGTGCTGGCCCTGGCGGCCGGCGCGGACGCGATCTGCGTCGGCGGCGGGCTGGCCGACGAGGAGACCGTGCTGATGCTGCGCGACGCCATCGTGGCGGGCGTGCGGGCCGGCAGGCTCGACGAGGAGCGGCTGGCGGACGCCGCCGCGCGGGTCCGGGCGCTGGGCAGCTGGGGCCGGATCTCGGCCCAGGGCGAGCGGCCGGAGCCGGACCTGGCGGTCGGTCTGCGGGCCGCGCGCCGGGCGCTGCGGGTGGTCCGGGCGCCGGGCGTGGTGACGCCGCCGGTGAGCGAGCGCCCGTACGTGGCCTCGTTCTCGGACGAGCCGAACATCGCCGTCGGGGACGTCACCCCGTGGGGCGTGGCCGGCATGCTGGCCGACCGCTTCCCCGGCACCCGCACCCGTGAGGTGTCGGCGACCGAGGCCGCCCCGGAGCTGCTGGACGGCCTGGTCGGCGAGCTGGTGGCCGGCGCCGAGGGCCGCCGCCTGGTGCTGGTGGTCCGGGACGCGCACCGCTACCCGTGGATGACCGCGGTGCTGGGCCGTCTGGTGGCGGCCCGTCCGGACGCCGCCGTGGTCGAGATGGGGCTGCCCCAGTCCGAGCCGGTCGGCGCGCTGCACATCGCCACCCACGGCGCCGCCCGGGTCTGCGGGCTGGCGGCCGTGGAGGTGCTCACCGGGCAGCCGGGAGCGGTCGGCTGAACACCGGGCGGACGTCCCCGGGGCACCGGGTGGACCTCCGCCGACGGGCCCGTCATGCGCATGTCGCATGGCGGGCCCGTTCTGTTGTCCCGGCGTCGACCGCGGGTTCGCGAACTGACCGCGCTCCCTCAAGCCCGTCTTAAATCGAGCTTAAGTCCAACCGAGGGTGATGACGCCGCGACTGATCGCCACGGGGTACAACGGCTCTGCAACGGCCTTGGCCGCAAAGGGTTTTGGCCGTTGACACCGCCATTGGTCTAGGCCAGAGTCCATGCATCCGGTTCGACGTTCACCCTCGCCGGACGTGGTAAAGCGCCCTCCTCGTAGCTCTTCGCCGCCCCTGCCCGGACTCTCCGCCGCGGGCGCGCCAATCGCGCTGTCGGCGGGCAACACAGCACTGACACCCTCGGAGGATGGCGTGAAGAAGCGTCAGCTCGTCTCGACGCTCGCAACGACGGTACTGGCGGTCGGCCTGACGGCCTGTTCCTCGGCCGGCTCACCGTCGGCGGACACCAGGAACACCGGCGCGGACCCGAAGGCCGCCACCGGCAGCGTGACCGTCTGGCTGATGGACGACGCCCAGAAGAACTGGCCCGACCTGGTCCAGCGGGTCAACGACGAGTTCGCGGCGAAGTACCCGAAGGTCGGCCTGAAGCTCGCCTACCAGGGCTGGGCGGACAAGGTCACCAAGCTGGACAAGGCCATCGCCGCGGGCAACGCCCCCGACGTGGTCGAGCTGGGCAACACCGAGACCATGAAGTACGTGCTGTCCGGCGCGCTGGCCCCGGTGGACCGGAGCAGCTTCGACAACTCCGACAGCTGGATCAAGGCGCTCGCCAACACCTGCACCTACCAGGACAAGCTCTGGTGCGTGCCGTACTACGCCGGCGCCCGGGTCGCCGTCTACAACTCCGCGGCCTTCCAACAGGCCACCGGCAACGCCGAGTTCCCGAAGACCGAGACCGAGCTGCTGGCCGCGCTGGACCGGATCGCGGACAGGAACAAGGCGGACCGGACCTTCTCCCCGCTCTACCTGCCCGGCCCGTACTGGTACGCGGCGATGAGCTACGTGGCCGCGTCCGGCGGCAGCATCGCCAAGTTCGACAGCTCCGGCAACTGGCACGGCACCCTGCACGACCCCAAGTCCCAGGAGGGCATCGGCCACTTCGTCGACCTGGTGCGCAAGTACAACAGGGGCGACCTGACGCTGAACGAGCAGAACCAGTACGAGGCGATGGCCCGCGGGCACGCCGCGTCCTTCTACGGCAACGGCTACGAGGCGGCCAGCGTCAGCGCCCCGGTCACCGGCGACCCGAGCCTCAAGGACGCCGTCAAGGTGGCCACCATGCCCGGCCCGGACGGCAAGCCGCTGCCGACCTTCATCGGCGGCTCCGACCTCGCCGTCACCGCCAAGTCCCCGTCGGTGGCGCTGGCGGCCGACTGGATCCGGATGTTCACCAGCGCCAAGTCCGAGCAGGCGCTGGCCGACAAGGACATCCTGCCGAACAACCTCAACCAGCTGAACCCGCTGAAGGGCAAGCCGTCCACCGCCGCCGCGGCCAACGCCGTCCCGGACGCCTGGTTCACCCCGCTGGCCCCCGGCTGGGGCGCGATCGAGAAGCAGAAGATCATCCCCGACATGCTGACCGCGATCCTCAAGGGGAAGTCGGTGGACCAGGCCACCAAGGAGGCCGACGCCGCGATCGACCAACTGATCAACAAGGCCTCCTGACCCGCCCCTCCGCCGCCCGTCGCCGTCCGCCCCTCCCACCGCCGGGAGCGGCGGACGGCAGGGCGGCCGGGGGATTCCGGGGGTGCTCCCGGCCGGGCGCGCCCGTAGGATTGCCGCGCACGAAGAACCGCAGCGAGTGTGCGGACTCGCCGCCGTAGAGGTCCCCGTCGGGCAGCCGCCCGGGCGGGGTCGAACCATCTCATCGGAGGCAGACCCAGATGTCCGACCCGCAGACCGTTCCCGTGCCCGGCCGGATCATGGCGACGGAGATGGCCGAGCAGCCGGCCGTCCTCCAGCGCATCCTCGACGAGGGCGCCCCGAAGATCCGCGAGATCGCGGCCGAGATCGCCGCCCGCAACCCGCGCTTCGTCCTGCTCACCGCGCGCGGCACGTCCGACAACGCGGCGCTGTACGCCAAGTACCTGATCGAGATCCTGCTCGGCAAGCCGGCCGGGCTGACCTCGATGTCGACCACCACCGCGTACGGCGCCAAGCCCGACCTCACCGACGTCCTGGTGATCACCGTCAGCCAGTCCGGCGGCTCGCCGGACCTGGTGGCCTCCACCAAGGCCGCCCGCGAGGCCGGCGCCATCACCCTCGCGGTCACCAACAACGCCGCCTCGCCGCTGGCCGAGGTCTCCGAGTTCCACATCGACGTGCTGGCCGGACCGGAGAAGGCGCTGCCCGCCACCAAGACCTACACCGCCGAACTGCTGGCGCTCTACCTGCTGGTCGAGGGGCTCCGGGGAGGCGACGGCTCGGCCGCCAAGGAGCTGCCGAACCTGGCCGCCGGCGTGCTGGCCCGGCAGGCCGAGGTGAAGGCGCTGGCCGAGCGCTACCGCTTCGCCCAGCGCCTGGTCATCACCTCGCGCGGCTACGGCTACCCGACCGCCCGCGAAGCGGCGCTGAAGCTGATGGAGACCACCTACATCCCGGCCACCCCGTTCTCCGGCGCGGACCTGCTGCACGGCCCGCTGGCCATGGTGGACAACGTCTCGCCGGTGATCGCGATCGTCCCGGACGGCAAGGGCGGCGAGGCCCTGCAGCCCGTCCTGGACCGGCTGCGCGGCCGCGGCGCCGACCTGGTCGTGATCGGCCAGCGGGCGCAGGTGGACGCCGCCTCGGCGGGCTTCGCACTGCCGGCCGGCGTGCCCGAGGAGGTGCAGCCGATCCTGGAGATCCTCCCGCTGCAGCTGCTCGCCCACGAAGTCACCATCGCCCGCGGCCAGGACCCGGACGCCCCCCGCGCCCTCGCCAAGGTCACCGAAACGCGGTGACTCGCCCGCTCGCCGACCCGAAGGCGCCGGGGCGGTGATGAGCGCGGAACCGGCCCCTCCGTCCACAGCCTGTGGACGGAGGGGCCGGTTCCCTGAGCGGCGTCAGATGGTCCGGGAGGGGGCCGGGCGGGCCCGGAAAGCACTACGGGCCACGGCGCCGACACGGGACCCTCAACCCATGCGGCACCGCAGCCCGGAGCTGTCGTCGGTCACCGGGAACGATCGAGGACTGTGCGGGGTCCTCGCTCGACGGTGTCCGACCGAGGAAAGGCCGCGCGCGGTCAGGGCAGTTGCGCGGGAGACCTCTCCTTGGTGCTCCTTCATTGTGGACTAGACCAATCTCGGTTGTCCAGGCCGTCCCGGATATTGGTCTAAACAACTCAGGGCCGCCTCCCGCCGTCCCCGGACACCCCCGCCGGCCGCCCGCCCGTCCGCCGGTCGGTCCGCCGCGCCCCGCCCGGACCGGCGGCGCTACGCTCGCCATGTGCCCTCGCTGAACGAACTCGTCCGCCGCCACACCACCCTCACCGGGGCCGACGTGGAATGGCTCCACATGCTGGTCTCGGAGTGGCAGCTGCTCTCCGACCTCTCCTTCGCCGACCTGGTGCTGTGGATCCCCACCTGGGACGGCATCCGCTACGTCTCGGTGGCGCAGATGCGGCCCAACACCGGGCCGACCTCGTACCAGGACGACATGGTCGGCCACCTCGTCCCGCGCGGCCGGCGACCGCTGCTGGACGCCGCCTTCGACGAGGGCCGGATCGTGCGCGAGGGCGACCCGGAGTGGCGCGAGGAGGTCCCGGTCCGGGTGGAGTCGATCCCGGTCCGGCGCGAGGGCAAGGTGCTCGGGGTGATCGCCCGCAACACCAACCTGCTGACCGTCCGCACCCCCAGCCGCCTGGAGCTCACCTACCTGCAGAGCGCCTCCGACCTGGCCCAGATGATCGCGGCCGGCAGCTTCCCCTTCCCCGGCCACGAGCAGATCGACATGGACGCCGCCCCCCGGGTCGGCGACGGCCTGATCCGCCTGGACGCGGACGGCATCGTCACCTACGCGAGCCCCAACGCGCTCTCCGCCTACCACCGCCTCGGCCTCACCACCGACCTGGTCGGCAGCCACCTCGGCCGCACCACCGCCGACCTCGCCCCGCCGTCCCGCGGGGCCGTCCACGAGGCCCTGGTGAAGGTGGCCAGCGGCTGGGCGCCCCGGCAGACCGAGGTGGAGGCGCAGGGGGGAGTGGTGACCCTGCGGGCGATCCCGCTCAAGCCCAAGGGGACCCTGACCGGTTCGCTGGTGCTCTGCCGCGACGTCACCGAGCTGCGCCGCCGCGACCGCGAGCTGATGACCAAGGACGCCACCATCCGGGAGATCCACCACCGGGTGAAGAACAACCTGCAGACGGTCGCGGCCCTGCTGCGGCTGCAGTCCCGCCGGATGGAGTCGGAGTCCGGCCGGGCCGCGCTGGACGAGGCGGTGCGCCGGGTCGGCTCGATCGCGATCGTGCACGAGACGCTCTCCCAGGCGCTGGACGAGCAGGTGGCCTTCGACGAGATCGCCGACCGGGTGCTGGCGATGGTGATGGAGCTGTCCCAGGACGGCCGGGTGGCGACCCGCCGCAGCGGCAGTTTCGGCATCCTGTCCGCCGAGGTGGCCACCCCGCTGTCGATGGTGCTGACCGAGCTGCTGCAGAACGCCCTGGAGCACGCCTTCGGCCCGACGGCCTCCGGGAACCTGGAGGTGAGCGCGCTGCGCGGCCGGGCCCCGGCCACCGGGATGGGCTGGTCGGACAGCTGGAACGGCGGTGCCCGCCCGGAGGAGTACCTGCTGATCACGGTGCAGGACGACGGCCGGGGCATGCCGGAGGGCTTCGACCCGCAGACGGCGGGCAACCTCGGGCTCCAGATCGTCCGGACGCTGGCCACCGGTGAGCTCGGCGGCACCTTCGACATGGTGGCGGGCCCGAACGGCGGGACGAAGGTGGTCCTGGAGATCCCGGTCCGCTGAGCACGCGGTCGGCCGAGCCCTGCTCGACCCGGGTTCCGCCCGGGCTCCACCGGGATTCGGTTGCACGGAGGCGTGCGGCAGGGGCGCGCACCCGGCCAACGCGCCGGATGCGCACTCCGTACGCCGGAGCCCGACGGGGCGGAGCCTTCAGGAATGCGCCGGGGGCTGCCGGTGCCCGTCAGGTCGCGAAGGAGCGGGGAACCGGTCGCGGGAACAGAAACGAGGCCCTGCCGACCGGGGGGGGGTGGGTCGACAGGGCCTCTCAACCCGTTCCGGCCGTCGGGGGGAGTCGGCCGGAACGGGGGCTCTGGGTGGTGCGACACCTCGCCGGTGCGTTGCACACGGTGAGCGCCTCAGCTCCACAATATTGCTCTAAGTGAACAGTATCAAGTGGCTGGACGGGTGCGGTGTCGCGGGACCGAGTCGAGCAAGGTCCTTTGTGCGGAAGGCTTCACCAGGAAGAGCAGGGAAGCCTTTGATCATGTGTTGATCGGTACTGCGGTCACTGCTGGTGCTACGCCGTGTGATCAGCGATCAGGCGGTGCGGGCGCGGTTGCGGGCGGCACGGCGCTTCATCGCGCGACGCTCGTCCTCGCTCATGCCGCCCCAGACGCCGGCGTCCTGGCCGGTCTCGAGGGCCCACTGGAGACACTGCTCCATGACCGGACAGCGGCGGCACACGGCCTTGGCTTCCTCGATCTGCAGCAGAGCAGGACCGGTGTTCCCGATCGGGAAGAACAGCTCCGGGTCCTCTTCGCGGCAGACAGCGCGGTGGCGCCAGTCCATGGTCGTCCAACTCCTCCTGCCGACGGGGGTGGCCCGGCAGCATAATCGATGGCTTTGTGAATGTGAACGCTTTCACGAATCCCGCAACAGCAAAAGAGACCAAAGGCCCACCGGGCCCGGGTGGTCTGCGCTAGGGGGGATTCGGCGATTCGAGGGACACTCCGCGGTCGGCGCTCCGTGGTTCCGGAGGCCGTCGCTGCGACGTGTCCCGATCGCCATGTAGAGGTTCGCAAACCTCGGGCTCGGATACAACCCCCTTCGGGGAGGAATTTTTGATTCTTCGGTGTCGCCTAGCTCACAGCCAGTACTTCTATGGAGTGAAGGGGGCTTGTGCGTTCGAGAAGAAGGGCGAAGCCCACTTCCGGTCACACAATCACACGCAGTGCCCGCCGAACGCCTGTGAAACTGACGCGACTCCTGTCTCCAAGATGGTCGCCGTCGACCTGGAACGGGGCCGGTTCCTCTGAAACCAAGGTGAAGTGTCTGACGTCGTGATAGGAGACGACGTGCTTCCCGGACGGCCCGGCCGGCGGTGCGCCGTCGCTCGAAGGCGTGTGCGACCGCAGGATCTGACGGATCGTTCGAGCCGTACCGAACGCCGTCATCCGGGTGATGCCGAAGACGTCCAGATCCGTGTCGAAGGAGGCGAGCGGCGAGGGATAGACCGGACGGTTGCCGAGGAACGTCCACGGCGAGGTGTTGCTGACTATCGACAGCACCAGCCCCGGCACGGCCTCCCGGCCAGGCAGCTCTAGGGAGACCGGGCCCGAACGGCGCTGCTCACGCTGGGTGAAGTAGTGCCGGATCGCCTGCTTCACGTAGAGCGCGTGGGTCGACTTGCGTCCGGCCCGGCGCTGCTCCTCGACCCGGCCGACCACCCCGGCGTCGAAGCCGAGGCCGGCGGTGAAGGTGAACCAGCGGTCCGGCAGCCCGTCGGTCATCGCCTTGCCCAGCCCGATCGGGCGCTCCTGCTTGTGCTCCAGGGCGTGCAGCAGGGCGCCGGTGGCCTCCACCGGGTCGTTGGGCAGCCCCAGGGCGCGGGCGAACACATTGGTCGAACCGCCCGGCACCACGGCCAGTCGCGGGACCCGTTCGCCCGGGCCGTGCGCCAGCAGCCCGTTCACCACCTCGTTGACGGTGCCGTCCCCGCCCAGTGCCACCACCAGGTCGACCGAGCCGTCCTCCGTCGCCTCGCGGGCCAGGTCGCGCGCGTGGCCGCGGTACTGCGTCTCGGCCACGTCCAGCTTGAGGTCGCTGCGCAGCGCGTGGATCAGGACGTCCCTGGTCCGGCCACTGGTGGTGGTGGCCTTGTGGTTCACGACCAGGAGAGCGCGCATGGGGAAAGCCTACGGGGCGGTACGGACCAACCGGCGGCTACCCTGCTGGAGTGACCGCAGAAACCTCCGCTCCCGTGCCCGCGGCCGGCGCCGGCCGTCCGGCGTCCCTGACCCTGGGCGCCGCCATCACCGCCCTGGAAGGCGCCGCGCTGGCCGTCGTCGGCGTCTGGGACATGGTGGCCGCGCTGTCCGGCCAGTCCAAGCAGCTGGCCCTGAACGAGTTCGGCGGCGTGGTCATCGTGCTGCTCGGCGTGCTGCCGGTGCTGGCCGCCCGCGCGCTGCTCAAGGAGCGCCGCTGGGGCCGCAGCCCGGCGGTGCTGACCAACTCGATCTGCCTGCCGGTGGCCTACTACATGATCGAGAGCGGCGGCGCGATGATCGGCGTCGGCGTGCTGGTCGGCCTGCTCGGACTGGTGGGCATCGGCTCGCTGCTGAACCCGAAGTCGACGGCGGCCCTGTACGCCCCGTCCGAGGGCTGAGAGCCCGAGGACCGGGGGCCCGCGGACCGAGGGGCCGGGGCGGGGCGTACAGGGCCGCCGGGTGACCGTACGGCCGCGCAGCCGGAGCTGAGCGGCCGTCAGTCCTACTCCTCCACCAGGAGCTTCTCCCGCAGCTGGGCCAGCGTCCGGGCGAGGAGCCGGGACACGTGCATCTGGGAGATCCCCACCTCGGCGGCGATCTGCGACTGGGTCATGTTCCGGAAGAACCGCAGCACCAGGATCTTCTGCTCCCGGGGCGGCAGTTGGGCCAGCAGCGGCTTGAGCGACTCGCGGTACTCGACGCCCTCCAGGGCCTCGTCGGTGGCGCCCAGGGTGTCCGCGACGGCCGGCGACTCGTCGTCGCTGTCCGGCACGTCCAGGGACAGCGTGGAGTACGCGTTGGCGGACTCCAGGCCCTCCAGGACGTCCTCCTCGGAGATCCCCAGGTGCTCGGCCAGCTCGTGCACCGTGGGGGAGCGGCCGTGCCGCTGGGAGAGCTCGCTGGTCGCCGTGGTGAGCGACAGCCGCAGCTCCTGCAGCCGGCGCGGCACCCGGACCGCCCAGCCCTTGTCGCGGAAGTGCCGCTTGATCTCCCCGACGATGGTCGGCGTCGCGTAGGTGGAGAACTCGACCCCGCGCTCGTGGTCGAAGCGGTCCACCGACTTGATCAGACCGATGGTGGCGACCTGGGTGAGGTCGTCCAGCGGCTCGCCCCGGTTGCGGAAGCGCCGGGCCAGGTGCTCGACCAGCGGGATGTGCATCCGCACCAGCTGGTTGCGCAGTTCGACCCGCTCCGGCGAGCCCTCGGGCAGCGCCGACAGCCGGACGAACAGCGCGCGGGCGGCCTCCCGGTCCGGGGCGCCGCTGCGGTGCGCGCCCTGGGCGGGCACGGCGCCGTGCAGCTCGGCCTCGGCCGTCTCCTCCGCCCGGTCCGCCGGGGCCGGCGGGGGTGCGGAGTCGGGCGTCGGCTCGGACGTCGGCTCGGTCGGGTGGCTCATCCGGTGGGCGTCCTTCGGGTGCGCTTCGTCGTTGGCGGCGAGGCCGGGAACGCTCGCCTGGGTCGGTACGGCAGGTCCCGCCGTCGCGAGGCCGGTACGGTCCAGATCACTCACGGCCATTCCCCCGTTCCGTTCCGGGAGCACCGGGGCCGGCGGCCCCGGAATCGTCTCGTTGGTCGTACCGCCCTGGGCGGTACCGGGAGCCGCCCGCCGGGCCCCGGACGGGGTGGCGGCGGACGGCTCTTGCGCGGGTGCTGCTCGGTGCTGCGCGGTCGGCGCGGTGCGGTTCGGCGCCCGGCTAGTGGGCGGCGGACCCGCCGCGCTTCTTGTGCAGGCTGATCGACACGGTGTTGTCCTCGTCGACCGAGGAGTCCACCTCGCCGGCCAGCGCGGAGAGTACGGTCCAGGCGAAGGTGTCCCGCTCGGGGGCCTTGCCGTCGGTGGTCGGGGCGGCCACGGTGACCTTCAACGAGTCGCCGACCAGCCGGAACTCACAGGACAGGACGGAGCCGGGCACCGCCTGCTGGAGCAGGATGGCGCAGGCCTCGTCGACCGCGATCCGCAGGTCCTCGATCTCGTCGAGGGTGAAGTCCAGCCGGGCCGCGAGCCCGGCCGTCGCTGTTCGAAGCACGGAGAGGTAGGCCCCCGCCGCGGGGAGCCGGACCTCCACGAAATCCTGAACACCGAGATCGCCGTCGATCTGGGACACCCTTGCCTCCTGGGTGACGCGCTGTGCTTGCTTGGTACCCCGCTTGTTACCCCTGCTTGCCGCCCCTCAAAGGGGGGACGTTGCCGCCCCTTCGCAGGGGCGCCGCCGTCACCCCTCGAAGAGGGCCCGAGTCTGCGGGTCCGCCATCGCGCTGCCCTACCGCACCCCGGTTCGGGAGTCACTCATGGTAAGGCATTGCGACGCAGGGTGGCAGACCCTTTTCCGGACTCCTCCGGTCCGCTCAGCGGCGGCCGGCGGCGGCGAGCGCCTCGTCGGTGAGCCGGTAGACGGTCCACTCGTCCATCGGCACCGCGCCGATCGACTTGTAGAAGTCGATCGAGGGCTGGTTCCAGTCCAGCACCGACCACTCGACCCGGGAGTAGCCCCGCTCGACGGCGATCCGGGCGAGCTCCAGGAGCAGCGCCTTGCCGTGGCCGCCGCCGCGGGCCTCCGGGCGGACGTACAGGTCCTCCAGGTAGATCCCGTGGGTGCCGCGCCAGGTCGAGAAGTTGCGGAACCAGAGGGCGAAGCCGACCGGCTCGCCGGTGGTCCCGTCCTCCGCGATCAACCCGAACACCGCGGGGTCGGCCCCGAACAGCGCCTGGTGCAGCTGCTCCTCGGTGGCCACCGCCTCGTGCGCGGCCTTCTCGTACTCGGCGAGCTCGCGGATCATGGCGTGGATGACGGGGACGTCGGTGGCGACGGCGGTGCGGATCATGCCTGCGAGCCTACTGCTCGGGCCCCGTCTCGTCCCAGGCCTGGATCGAGGTCTGGTCGACGATCCGCCCGTCCCGCAGGTCGGCCATCGAGGCCATCAGCACCCGGACGCCGTCCGGATAGCGGCAGGACTCCATGAACGCGACGTGGTCTCCCTGGACGACCACCTGTTCCAGCTTGTGGGTCATCTCGCGGCCGTAGATGTCGCTCAGCATGGCGCCGATCTCCTCCCGCCCGTGCATCACCAGGGGGTGGCTGGGCTGGGTCTTGCGGTCGACCATGCGCAGTTCGGCGTCCTCCGCGTAGAGCGTCAGGAGGGCCTCGGCGTCGCAGCGCTCGATGCCCTCGCGCAGGGCGCGGGTGTCGAAGGCGGCGGGGGCCGCCATGGTGGTCATGATCTCGCTCCTCCGGTCGGGGTCCGTCGGCTCGTACCTTGAGCGTACGCCCGGCGACCGGAGGAGCCGCCCCGGCCGGGGCCGGGGCCGGGCCAGGGCCGGGTCAGGGGGCCGGGACGGTGCGCAGGTAGTCGGCGAGCGCGCCGATCGCGGCCGGGTTGCGGGGGCTCTCCACCAGGTCGACGTAGTCCAGGACGAAGATCCGGCCGTTCTTCACCGCGGACACGTTCGCCAGCGGCGGGAAGGACGTGAGGAACCTCCGCTTCTCCTCGGCGCCGGGGGTCGCGTAGTCGTTGATCACGATGACCTCGGGGTTCCGCTCCACCACGCTCTCCCAGCCGGCGGTGACCCAGGTGTCGGCGAGGTCGCCCATGATGTTGGTCCCGCCGGCCTTGGCGATGATCTGGTGGGCGGCGGCGAACCTCCCCGCGGTGTAGGGCTTGTCCTGCCCGCTGTCGTACAGGAAGACGGACGGGCGGCGCGCGGGCTCGGGGACGTCGGCGATCCGCGCCCTGGAGTCGGCGATCAGCTTGTCGGCGCGGTCCTTGACGTCGAAGATCTCGCCGAGGTTGGCCAGGTCGGTGTAGAGCGCGTCCAGCGGGTCCATCACCCCGCGCTCGGTGCCCTTGCCGCTGCGGCAGGACTCGCTGAGCACGTACGAGTCGATGCCGAGCGCCTTGAAAGCCTGCGGGGTGACGCCGGTGCCCTCGACGAAGCCGTAGTGCCAGCCGGCGAGGACCAGGTCGGCCCTGGCGTCCAGCGCGATCTCCTTGGTGAGCACCTTCTTGGAGAGCCACGCCGTCTGCTGGTAGCCGTCCTTCCAGGGCACCTGGTCGACCTTGCCCTTGTCGTCGGGCATGACGTACCCGGCCATCCGGTCGGCGAGGCCGAGGGAGAGCATCAGCTCGGTGATGTTGACGTCGTTGGTGACCACCCGGGCCGGCTTCTGGGCGAAGGTCAGCGGCTCGCCGCAGTTCGTCACGGTCACCGGGTAGTGGGCGGAGGCGGTGGCGGCGTCCTTCGGGGCGATCTCGGCGCCGCAGGCGGTGAGTCCGAGGGCGAGCAGGGCGGCGGGGACAACGGCCTTGGTGCGCACGGTGGTTCCTCCGGGGGTTCGGGCGGTCGGGCGGTCGGGGCTCGGGGAGCTCAACGGGGCGAGCGCTCGGGGGAGCGGTCGGGGCGGCGGTCCGGGGACCGGTCGAGGCGGTCGAACAGCAGCTGCGGGGCGCCGGTCTCCGGGTGCCGGACCGGGGTGGCCCGGACGCCGAACACCTCCGCCAGCAGGGCGGGCCGCAGCACCTCGGCGGGCGGCCCGGAGGCGACGACCCGGCCGGCCCGCAGCACGTACAGCAGGTCGCAGTGGCTCGCCGCCAGGTTGAGGTCGTGCAGCGCGGTGAGCACCGTCGGCCCGGCCTCGCGGGCCAGCGCCAGGACCTCCAACTGGTGGGCGATGTCGAGGTGGTTGGTGGGTTCGTCGAGTACCAGCAGGCGCGGCTCCTGGACCAGCGCGCGGGCGAACAGCACCCGCTGCTTCTCGCCCCCGGACAGGCTCAGGAAGCCCCGTTCGGCGAGGTGCCCGGCCCGGACCCTGCGCAGCGCCTCCGCGCAGCGCTCGCGGTCCCCCGCGGTCGGGGCGCCGAGGCCGCGCCGGTGCGGCAGCCGGCCCATCGCGACCACCTCGGCGACCGTGAAGTCGAACTCGGCGGAGTGCTCCTGGGTCAGCGCGGCCACCCGCCGGGCCGATTCGCGCGCGGTGAGCGCGTGCAGGTCGTCGCCGTCCAGCCGGACGGCCCCGCCGGCCGGCTTGAGCACCCGGTAGACGCAGCGCAGCAGGGTCGACTTGCCGCTGCCGTTCGGTCCGACCAGTCCGACCACCTGCCCGGCGGCGGCCGCCAGGTCCACCTCGTGGACCAGCCGGGTGCCGGCCAGCTCCACCGAGACGGCGTCGACGTCGAGGTCCTGGGCCGCGGCCGGCTCCGGCCGGTCGGGCGGGCCGGTCAGGGCGGTCAAAGCGGTCACCGGGCGCCTCCGAAGGCCTGGCCGCGACGGCGCATCATCAGCAGGAAGGCGGGCACGCCGAGTACGGCGGTGAACACCCCGACGGGCAGTTCGGCGGGCGCCAGCAGGGTGCGGGAGGCGATGTCCACCCAGACCAGCAGCAGGGCCCCGGCGAGCGGTGCGACCAGCAGCACCCGGCGGTGCCCGGCGCCGACCAGCATCCGCGCCAGGTGCGGCACCAGCAGTCCGACGAATCCGATCGCCCCGCTGACCGCGACCACCGTGCCGGTGACGGCGGCGGTCACCACGAACAGCTCGCGGCGCAGCCGGTCCGGGTCCACGCCGAGCGAGGCGGAGGTCTCGTCGCCCATCGCGAGCGCGTCCAACCGCCCGGCGGCGCAGGCCAGGTAGGCCAGACCGGCCAGGACGGTGGCGGTCGCGATCGGCACCGAGCCCCAGGTGGCGCCGCCCAGGCTGCCGAGCAGCCACATCATGGCGTCCCGGGCGGCCTCGCCGCGGTCGGCGGCGAAGACCATCAGGGTGGTGGCGGCGGAGAAGCCGTACGAGAGGGCGGTGCCGGTGAGCACCAGCCGCAGCGGGGTGAGCCCGTACGCGGTGCGGGCGGCGAGGTAGACCAGGACCATCGCGACCAGCGCGGAGCCGAAGGCGGAGACGGAGATCGCCCAGACCCCGAGCGAGGCGAAGGCGCCGAACAGCAGGACGGCGTTGGCGCCGACGGCCGCGCCCGAGGAGATGCCGAGCACGAAGGGGTCGGCGAGCGCGTTGCGCACCAGCGCCTGGACGGCGACCCCGGTGGCGGCCAGTCCGGCGCCGACCACGGCGGCCAGCACGGTGCGGGGCAGCCGGATCTCCCAGACGATGGCGTACGCGGCCGCCTCGCCCGCGTCCAGCCGACCGCCCGTCAGCCCGGCGCCCAGCAGCCGCAGCACGCGCGGGAGTCCGATCCCGGAGGAGCCGAGCGCGACCCCGCAGACCAGCGAGAGCAGCAGGGCGCCGGCGAGGCCGAGGGCGAGCGGGAGCGCGGGTACGCGCCGGTCGGGCGGGCCGACCGCGCGGTCGACGGGTGCGCCTTGCAGGGGTGCGCGGTTCACGGGTGCGCCTTGCCTCGGGCCGCGGGTGCGCCGGGGCGGGCGCCGGTCGCGGGCGTGCCGGGGCGCCGTTCCCCTCGCAGTCCGCGGCGAGTCGTCGGGAGGTCAGCGGCCGAGGGCGATCGGGCTGGCGCGGCCGTACGGCGGGTACGGGCCGCGCTCACCGTTGCGGGTCAGCGCCGGATTCGCACCGGACTTCCCCCTCGGACGCCCTGGCAGCATAACAGGCACTCAGGGCAAGCGACCCTTACCTGAGTCGAGCGGGACGTGAACGCACGACCGCCCCCGTCCGGCGGCGCGGACGGGGGCGGTCGACTGGCGAGTCGTCAGGCTCAGGCCTGCTTGGTCTCCCAGAAGATCTTGTCGACCTCGGCGATCAGGTCCAGCAGGGCCTGGCCGGTGGCCGGGTCGGTGGACGCCTTGGCGGCCGAGGCGGCCTTCAGGGTGTCGTTGATCAGCTGGTGCAGCTGCGGGTACTTCTCGAAGTGCGGGGCCTTGAAGTAGTCGCTCCACAGCACCGAGATGTGGTGCTTGACGGCCTCGGCGCGCTGCTCCTTGATGATGATGGCGCGGGCGCGGAAGTGCGGGTCCTCGTTGGCCTGGTACTTCTCCTGGGTGGCCTTGACCGACTCGGCCTCGAGCTTGGCCTGCGCCGGGTCGTACACGCCGCAGGGCAGGTCACAGTGGGCGTGGGCGGTGGCGCGCGGTGCAAACAGACGAGAGAACATGGGAGTCCTTCCTTAGATCGTCTTCCCGCGCCCGAGATTACCCTTCCGGCCCCGCGGTTTCGCGATCGGGCGGTGGGCCTAGGGCAAAAGACGGACCCGGAACCGGGGTAATCCGGACATCAGAGAGGTGACGGTCCGTACGGCAGACTGGGGGCGGACGTGCGGGAGGAGGAGTCGTGGCGCGGAGCACGGAACCGGGGGGCCGGGGCGGCGTGCTGCCCTTCGGCCTGGTCGACGTGGCGGGCCCGTCGATGGTCCCGACCCTGCGCGAGGGCGACCGGCTGCTGGTCCGCTACGGCGCGCCGATCCGGCCGGGCGCGGTGGTGCTCTTCCGGCACCCCTTCCAGCAGGACCTGCTGGTGGTGAAGCGGGCCACCGCGCGCCGGGCGGCGGGCTGGTGGCTGCTCTCCGACAACCGTCCGGTGGACAGCGACAGCCGCAGCTACGGCGCCGTCCCGGACGAGCTGGTGCTCGGCCGGGTGCTGCTGCGGCTGCGCCCGCGCCCGGCCTGGCTGGCGCCGGGCCGCCGGCTGGAGCGGCTGCTGCTCGCCCCCCGGCTGGCCCGGCTGCCGGGCCTGGCCCGCCGCCTCGGCGTCTGGGTGGAGGAGCTCTGACCGCCTACGCGCCGCCGCCCAGCGCGGCCTCGGCCTCCTGGCGCTTGCGGGCCCGGTAGGCGGCGACGTTGGCGCGGGTCGCGCAACGGTCCGAGCAGTAGCGGCGGGAGCGGTTGGTCGAGGTGTCCAGGTAGGCGTTGCGGCAGGGCGCGGCCTGGCAGATGCCCAGCCGGTCGGCGCCCAGCTCGGTCAGGTGCACGGCCAGGCCCATGCAGGCGACCGCGCTGAAGTGGGCGGTGGCGGTCGGCGAGTTGTCGGCCAGGTGCAGGTGCCAGCGCGGGCGTCCGGCGTCGTCCAGGTAGTCATGGCCGGAGATCAGCGGGCTGACGGGGTACTCCATCAGCAGGCTGTTCAGCAGGTCGACGCCCCGGACCTCGTCCCCTTCGGCGGCGGCCTCGAAGACTCCGCGCAGCCGGGTCCGCACCGCGCGCAGCCTCGGCAGGTCGGACTCCTCGGCGAGCGCGGCGGCCCGCGAGGAGTCGGAGAACAGGGCGCGCACCGCGTCCACGGAGGTCAGCGTGTCGGTGCCGCGCTCGGGCTCCTCGGTGTTCACCAGCCGAACGGCGAGATCGGCGTACGAGGCGAGCTCCACGACGGTCCTTCCAGAAGATCGGTAACGGGCTGACTGCTTCCAGCCTATTACCCGAGCGGGGCTCCAACGATTCGTACGGCCACCGGCGCCCGGCAGGAGCTGCCTGCCGGGCGCCGAGGTCGGGGTTCAGAGCACCTTGGAGAGGAAGGCCCTGGTGCGTTCGTGCTGCGGGTCGGTGAGGACCTCCCGGGGGTTGCCGGACTCCACCACCACGCCGCCGTCCATGAACACCAGCGCGTCGCCGACCTCGCGGGCGAAGCCCATCTCGTGGGTGACGACCACCATGGTCATGCCCTCCTCGGCGAGGCCGCGCATGACGTCGAGGACGTCGCCGACCAGCTCCGGGTCGAGCGCCGAGGTGGGCTCGTCGAAGAGCATCAGCTTGGGCTTCATGGCCAGCGCGCGGGCGATCGCGACGCGCTGCTGCTGGCCGCCGGAGAGCTGGGAGGGGTAGTTCTTCGCCTTGTCGGAGAGGCCGACCCGCTCCAGCAGGGCCATTGCGCGCTCGCGGGCGTCGGCCTTGCTCTCGCCCTTGACCTGGACCGGCGCCTCCATGACGTTCTCTATGGCGGTCATGTGCGGGAACAGGTTGAAGCGCTGGAAGACCATGCCGATGTCGCGCCGCTTGAGGGCGACCTCGCGGTCCTTGAGCTCGTGGAGCTTGTCGCCCTTCTGCCGGTAGCCGACCAGCTCGCCGTCCACCCAGAGCCGGCCGCCGTTGATCTTCTCCAGGTGGTTGATGCACCGCAGGAAGGTCGACTTGCCGGAGCCGGACGGGCCGATCAGGCAGAACACCTCGCCCTGCTTGACCTCCAGGTCGATGCCCTTGAGCACCTCGACCAGGCCGTAGGACTTGTGCACGTTCTCGGCGCGGACCATGGGCTCGGCGGCCGCGGCGGCGTCGGCGGGGGTCTTGGTCAGATCGGTCATACGTGACCACCTCCCTCGAGCCCCGGGACGACGTCGGCGTCCGTCTTCGGGGCGGGCTTCCCGGCGAACAGGCCCCGCAGTCGCTGCAGCGGGGTGGGCGGGAGGGTGCGGTTGGAGCCTCGGGCGTAGTGGCGCTCGATGTAGTACTGGCCGATGGTCAGCACGGAGGTGAAGAACAGGTACCAGAGGCTGACCACGATCAGCAGCGGAATGTTCTGGTAGTTCCGAGAGTAGATGACCTGGCCGGCCCGGAAGATCTCCTCCAGGGAGATCACGGAGACCAGCGAGGTGGTCTTGAGCATCGAGATGGTCTCGTTGCCGGTCGGCGGGATGATCACCCGCATGGCCTGCGGCAGGATGATCCGCCGCATGGTCTGGAACCGGCTCATGCCGAGCGCGTGCGCGGCCTCGGTCTGGCCCTCGTCCACCGACTGGATGCCGCCGCGGACGATCTCCGCCATGTAGGCGGCCTCGTTGAGGCCGAGGCCCAGCAGGGCGGCGACGAAGGTCGGGATCAGGACGTTGGTCCGCTCGGACCAGAACTCCGGGCCCCACGGGACGCCGATCGACAGCTTGGCCCAGATCAGGCCGAGGAAGTTCCAGAACACCAGCTGCACCAGCACCGGGGTGCCGCGGAAGACCCAGATGTAGACCCAGGCCGTGCCGGCCAGCAGCGGGTTCGGGGACAGGCGCATCACCGCGAGGATGATGCCGCCGACCACACCCATGAGCATGGAGAGCGCGGTCAGCTCCAGCGTCACGAGCATGCCGTGCACGATGCTGTCGTGGAACAGGTACTGACCGACGATGTCCCACTTGAAGGCGGGGTTGGTGAAGAGGGCGCTCAGCAGCATCGCCGCGAGCAGGGCGATGACGACGGCGCCCGCCCAGCGTCCGGGGTGGCGGACCGGGACGGCCTTGATGGTCTCAGGCCGTCCCTGCTGTCCCGCCGTCCCCTTGTCCAGAGAATTCACGGTGTGGCCTCGGGGGAGAGATGAAGCGTACGAGGGGTCAGCTGACGGCGCCGTTGACGGTGGACTTGTCGATCGCGCCGGCCTCGACGCCCCACTTGGTGAGGATCTGCTTGTAGGTGCCGTCGTCGATCAGCGACTGGACGGCGCCCTGGATCGCCGGGGTGAGCTGGGAGCCCTTGGCCAGGGCGACGCCGTAGGGGGCCACGCCGTAGGTCTCGCCGAGCTTCTCCAGCTGGCCGCCGGACTGCTTGATCGCGTAGTCGACGACCTGCGAGTCGGCCATCATGGCCTGGTCGCGCCCGGAGACCACGGCGTTGGTGACGTCCGTCTGCAGGTCGAACTTGTCGCCGTCGTTCTGGACGCCCGGCTTGCCGGCCTTGGCGCAGTCCGGGTTGCGGGTGTCCTTGATCTCGTCGGCCTGGGTGGTGCCGGTCTGGACGGCGACCTTCTTGCCGCAGAGGTCCTTCGGGTCGATCTTCTCCGGGTTGCCCTTCTTCACGGCGATGGCGCTGCCGGAGTTGAAGTAGGTGACCATGTCGACGATCTGCTCGCGCTCCTTGTTGTCCGTGAAGGACGACATGCCGAGCTGGAACTTGTTCGACTGGATGCCCGGAATGATCGCGGTGAAGCCGGAGTCCTGGACCTCGACCTTCAGGCCGAGCTTGGCGCCGATGGCGTTGGCCAGGTCGACGTCCATGCCGATGATCTTGCCGCTGTCGTCCTTGAACTCGTCCGGCGCGTACGAGGCGTCCGCGCCCACCACGAGCTTCCCGGCCGACTTGATGTCGGCCGGGACGAGGGCGACCAGCTTGTCGTCGGCCTTGACCTCGTTGACGGTCGCGGAGGCGTTGGGGGCA
Source organism: Kitasatospora sp. NPDC093550 (assembly GCF_044764985.1). Classification (NCBI taxonomy): domain Bacteria; kingdom Bacillati; phylum Actinomycetota; class Actinomycetes; order Kitasatosporales; family Streptomycetaceae; genus Kitasatospora; species Kitasatospora sp. NPDC093550. The sequence goes on along the minus strand of NZ_JBIWJF010000013.1, from coordinate 4,418 downwards.
CCGCCGCCCTCGCTGCTCTTGCTGCTGCTGCAGCCGGTCAGGACGAGGGAGACGGAGGCGGCGACCACGCCGGCCGCGTAGAACCGGTTGAGCTTGGTACGGGCGGTCATGAGGGGGAACTCCTCCTGGGAGAGAAGGTCGGGCGGACGCGCCGCGGGAGCGGCGCACCGGGGGTGCGAGCCGTACGACGCCGTACGGGTGCGCGTCGTACGTCGTCGTACGTCAAGCCGGGTTCTGCAGTGCCTGGACGCTGGGACCGCCCAGGGTTGTGCGAGGTACTGCTTCCGCCACCCTCCGCCGAGGTGGACGTTGGCCGAACCGCCTCGACCAGTGGTCGGCATCGATCCGAGATGGGGGGAATCCTGCCATCTGATGACGGTCAGGTGGCCCTGATCCAGATCAAAATCGGATAACGAGGGCTCGCACCGTCCGCTATTCGGACTCTTCCCGGGCCCCTGTCACCCTCCGCATAAGTATGCAGATCCCTCTGTGCTCAGCCCGGAGGCCCGCCGCCCGCCCGCTCAGATGCCCCCGTTGACCACCGCGTTCTGCGCCGCGCCGGCGCTGACGTTCCACTTGGCGAGGATCTTGTCGTACTCACCGCTGCGGATCAGCTGGTCGACCGCCTTGGTCACCGCGGCGCGCAGCTCGGTGTCGCCCTTGCGCACCGCGATCCCGTACGGGTTGGAGGTGGACTGCCCACCGGTCAGCTCGAAGCGGTTGCCGCCGTCGGTGGTCTTCGCCGCGTAGGCGGCCACCGGGAAGTCGTTCAGCCCGGCCGCCGCCGTGCCGGCGGCGACCTCGGCCAGCGCCTTGGCGTCGCTGTCCAGCTTGTGCGTGGTCAGCTGGCGCCCGGTGCGGGCGCAGACCGCCACCTGCCGGGTCACGATCTCGTCCTGGGTGGTGCCCTGCTGGAGCGCCACGGTCTTGCCGCAGAGGTCGTCCAGGGTCTTGATCCCCTTGGGGTTGCCCTTCGGGACGACGATCGAGGTGCCGGCGATGAAGTAGTCCACGAAGTCCACGCCGGGGTTGACCTGCTTGCCGTTCTCGTCCAGGCCGTCGCGGCGCTGGCGGATGTCGCTGATGGCCGACATCGCCAGGTCGTACTGCTTGCTCTGCAGGTTCGGTATCAGCTTGTCGAACGTGGTGTCCACGAACTCGATCCGCACGTCGAGGATCTTGCCCAGGGCGGCGGCGAGCTCCGGGTCGAGGCCGGCCGGCTTGCCGTCCGGGCCGCGGAACTCCACCGGTGCGTAGTTGACGTCCATGCCGATCTTGAGTACGCCGGCCGAGCGCTGGGCCTTCGGAAGCTTGTCGCGGACCTCCTTGACCGGGTCGCCGGCGGCGGCCGGCGTGTCGCTTCCGCAGCCGGTCAGCAGCAGGGCACCGGCGGTGGCCAGGACGGCGCCGGCCAGGAGCGGGCGGCGGGCGGGGAGGGGGTGAGGCATGAGGGCTGCTCCTGTGGGAGGGACGTGCGGTCGCCACGATGTCGCGGGGGTGTACGCCACATGGCGGACAAGCGATCCTGCCATCCCGGCCTGCCGGGCCCTGCGGCGGGTGTGTCAGAATGCCGTACCGGGTGACCCCCGGACGCTCGAACCAGACCGACGAGTCCTGACAGGCTCGGGGTGCTCGGGACCGGAAGTCCTCACGTGACTCCGTATCCGGAGCACCGAATCCCCCTCGCGTCTGCGTTCACTCCTGTGGGTGCGCGTGCGTTCTAGCCGTTGCCGCCGCCGGAGCCCGGCGCTTCCGAAGCCGGGCCCCAGGACGCGACAGCGCGGCGATGAACCGCACGTGACAAGGACGAAAAGGCATAGGTGCGATGCCTTTGTCCGACCTAGGCTCGGCCCGGTAGCACGACGCGGACAACACAAGACCCCATAAAACCCTCATCCGAGGGCGCCGCCCGACACAGCGCCCCGACCCCGACCCCGGGTCCGCTTCGGCGTACCCGGTTTCCGGTTTCCGGACGGGTCGCTCCGCCGTCGGTCGCGCGTCCTCGCCAGAACAATGACGAAGAGGTCATCGTGGCAGCGGAGATCATCAGCAGCACCCAGGACACCGACGATCCGGTCGACGCGGTTTTCGCGCTCCACCGCGGCGGCAAGATGGAGATCCGGGCGACCGTCCCGGTGCGCGACGCGGACGACCTGTCCCTCGCCTACACCCCCGGTGTCGCCCGGGTCTGCACGGCCATCGCCGAGCAGCCGGAGCTGGTCAACGACTACACCTGGAAGTCCAACACCGTCGCGGTGGTCACCGACGGCACCGCGGTGCTGGGCCTCGGCGACATCGGCCCGCAGGCCTCGCTGCCCGTGATGGAGGGCAAGGCCATCCTGTTCAAGCAGTTCGGCGGCGTGGACGCGGTGCCGATCGCGCTCGCCTGCACCGAGGTCGACGAGATCGTCGAGACCGTGGTCCGGCTGGCGCCCTCCTTCGGCGGCGTCAACCTGGAGGACATCTCCGCCCCCCGCTGCTTCGAGATCGAGCGCCGGCTCCAGGACGCCCTGGACATCCCGGTCTTCCACGACGACCAGCACGGCACCGCCGTCGTCACCACCGCCGCCCTGTGGAACGCGGCCGCCGTGACCGGTCGGGAGATCGGCTCGCTGCGGGCCGTCATCTCCGGCGCCGGCGCGGCCGGCATCGCCATCGCCAAGATGCTGGTGGCCGCCGGCATCGGCGACGTGGCGGTCTGCGACCGCAAGGGCGTGGTGTACGACGGCCGCGGCGACCTCACCGACGTCAAGGCCGAGATCGCCGCGCAGACCAACCGCTCCGGCCTCAAGGGCTCGCTGGCCGACGCGCTGGCCGGCGCCGACGTGTTCATCGGCGTCTCCGGCGGCACCGTGCCGGAGGAGGTCGTGGCGACCATGGCCGAGGGCGCGTTCATCTTCGCGATGGCCAACCCCAACCCGGAGATCCACCCCGAGGTCGCGCACAAGTACGCGGCCGTGGTGGCCACCGGCCGCAGCGACTTCCCGAACCAGATCAACAACGTGCTGGCCTTCCCGGGCATCTTCGCCGGTGCCCTGCAGGTCCGGGCCAGCCGGATCACCGAGGGCATGAAGCTGGCCGCCGCCAAGGCGCTGGCCGGCGTGGTCGCGGACGAGCTGACGCCGCAGAAGGTCATCCCCTCGCCGTTCGACGAGCGGGTCGCCCCGGCGGTCACCAAGGCCGTCGCCGAGGCCGCCCGGGCGGAGGGCGTGGCCAGGGGCTGAGGACCGCCCCGGCGGCCGTACCCGCCGATCCGCCGATCCGCCGATCCGACCGGACATCCGGCAAACGGGCCGAGGCCGGGACACGCGTCACATCCACGCGTGGTTCCCGGCCTCGGCCGTCGCCGCTATCGTCCGGATCATGTTTGCTGCCTACGCCGCACGTATCGATGCCGATGACCCGCTCAGCGGACTGGAGTTGGGCGAGCTCCCCGAGCCGCAGGCCCGCCCCGGGTGGAGCGTGGTCACGGTCAAGGCCGCCAGCCTCAACCACCACGACCTCTGGTCGTTGCGCGGGGTCGGCCTCCCGGCCGAGAAGCTGCCGATGATCCTCGGGTGCGACGCCGCCGGCGTCGACGAGGACGGCAACGAGGTGGTCATCCACTCGGTGATCGGCCAGACCGGCCACGGGGTGGGCCCGAACGAGCCGCGTTCCATCCTGACCGAGCGCTACCAGGGCACCTTCGCCCAGCAGGTCGCGGTGCCCACCTGGAACCTGCTGCCCAAGCCCGCGGAGCTGAGCTTCGAGGAGGCCGCCTGCCTGCCCACGGCCTGGCTGACGGCCTACCGGATGCTGTTCACCAACGCCGGGGTCAAGCCCGGTGACACCGTTCTGGTGCAGGGCGCGGGCGGCGGCGTGGCGACGGCGCTGATCGTCCTCGGCAAGGCGGCCGGCCTGCGGGTCTGGGTCACCGGCCGGGACGAGGCCAAGCGCCGTCGGGCGGTCGAGCTCGGTGCCGACGCGGCCTTCGAGAGCGGCGCCCGGCTGCCCGCGCGGGTCGACGCGGTGATGGAGACCGTCGGCGCCGCGACCTGGTCGCACTCGGTGAAGTCGCTGCGTCCGGGCGGCACCATCGTCATCTCGGGTGCCACCTCCGGCCCCAACCCGACCGCCACCGAGCTCAACCGGATCTTCTTCCTGGAGCTCAAGGTGGTCGGCTCGACCATGGGCACCAAGGAGGAGCTGGCCGGGCTGCTCGCGCTCTGCGCCAACACCGGTGTCCGCCCGGTGATCGACTCGGTGCTGCCGCTGAGCGAGGCCCGGGACGGCTTCGCCCGGCTCGCCAAGGGCGAGGTCTTCGGCAAGATCCTCCTCAACCCCTAGGGCCCGTCTTCAAAGGTCAGATCCAGAGGAGGATCGAGGCGATGGTGACGGCGGCCTGGTAGGACTCGCGGGTCTTGTCGTAGCGGGTGGCC